>CADCPE010000115.1 GCA_902803275.1 uncultured Erysipelotrichaceae bacterium | reverse complement strand
TTTGGCAACAATGACCTTAAGTCCCTGTCGGCAGTTTGGAGCACCACAAACGATATCGAGAACTTCACTTCCGATATCTGTCTTCGTTATATGAAGATGGTCTGAATTAGGATGGTCTCTGCATTCGATGACCTTGCCTACAACGAGATTTGTTCCTTCAGAGAGCCTTTCAACGGATTCTACTTCAAATCCGCATCTGACCATCTGTTCCATGATCTGTTCATCATTCAGACCAGATAGATCTATAAAATTACTTAACCATTTTAAACTCAGTTTCATTTTCCCGTCCTCCTATCTCTTAAAACCATCCAGGAAACGGATGTCATTTGTATAAAGATCTCTTATATCGGTTATACCGTATTTGAGCATCGCCAGTCTTTCAATGCCTACGCCGAAAGCAAAACCTGTATATTTCTTCGAATCAATGCCAGCCATTTCCAGAACGTTAGGGTGCACCATACCGGAACCAAGGATCTCGATCCAGCCTGTGCCCTTGCATGTAGGGCAGCCTTTTCCATGGCAGATATGACATGTCATATCAACTTCAAATGAAGGTTCGGTAAACGGGAAGTATGACGGTCTGAATCTGATCTTGGCATCTTTGTCAAACAGTTCATGAATCATCAGTTCCAGGGTGCCCTTAAGATCGGCAACAGTGATGTTTTCTCCTATCACCAGTCCTTCACACTGCATAAACTGATGTGAATGAGTCGCATCATCATCGTCTCTTCTGTAGACCTTGCCCGGGCAGATGACCTTGATAGGCAATTTATGCGCATCCGCTTCCAGAACACGCATCTGGATAGCGGTCGTCTGCGATCTCAAAAGATGTGTTGGATCGATATAGAAAGTATCCTGCATATCTCTGGCCGGATGCCCTTCAGGTGTATTGGCTTTTGTGAAGTTGTATACATCAGATTCAACTTCCGGGCCTTCGGCAACATTGTAGCCCATGCCGATGAAAACATCTTCAAGTTCGTTCTGAACAAGAGTCAGCGGATGAAGCGTACCGTTTTTAGGAGCATAGGCATCAAGTGTGATATCGAGTTTTTCAGACATCAGTTTTGCATTCAGCATAGCTGATTCCATTTCCTCTTTCTTTTTGTCCATGGCTTCCTGAATCGAATTCTTCAAATCGTTGACCATCTGGCCGAATTTCGGTTTTTCTTCCGCAGACAGATCTCTCATCTGAGCCATCAGTGCCTGGACTTTGCCTTTCTTTGAAAGATACTCGATCCTCAGATCTTCCAGAGACTTGCTGTCAGCTTCCTGTATGGCTTTCAGTGCTTCATTTTTCAGTGCTTCCAAATCTAACATATAACTTCTCCCTTACAAAATAAAAAGGTGGATCCAAGGGCGCTTTTGCGCGTTACCACCTTAATTTATAACTCTTTTTCCTTAACGCGGAACACGTGGAGTATTAGTCCAACTAAGAAGTGAATTCACTTGTCTTTCTATCAGGATCTCCCAGCGATATGATCCATTCTCTTTCATAGAAACAATGCAAGCTACTGCTCTTCTTTACGTACTTTAAAATTATAGCACACTGCAGACAAAAAGAAAGAGGCTTGAAGCCTCTTGTCGCTAGTTGTTTGTATCTACTTTGATACCAGGACCCATGGTGCTGGAAATTGTACAGTTCTGAATGTATGTACCCTTTACAGCTGCAGGTCTGGCTTTGTTGATGATACCAAGTAAAGTATCAAAGTTTTCAGCCAGTTTTTCAGCAGTGAATGAAGACTTGCCGATCATACAGTTAATATTGCCTTCCTTATCAACACGGTATTCAACTTTACCTTTCTTGATCTCTTCAACTGCCTGAGCAATGTTAGGAGTAACTGTACCAGTCTTAGGGTTAGGCATCAAGCCCTTAGGACCTAAGATCTTACCTAATTTACCGAGTTCACCCATCATATCAGGAGTAGCTACGATGATATCAAAATCAAACCAGCCGCCCTTGATCTTATCAAGGATCTCCTTGTCGCCGACAATATCAGCACCGGCGTTCTTGGCAACTTCTGTGCTGGCGCCCTGAGTGACAACCAGGATCTTCTGTGACTTGCCTGTACCGTTTGGTAACACGACAGCACCACGGATCTGCTGGTCAGCCTGACGTGGGTCAACATTGAGCTTGAATGAGACTCTGATAGAGGCATCAAACTTTACTGTAGTAGTCTTCTTGGCTAATTCACAAGCCTCGAGCGGTGAATACTTCTTAGCTTCAATCAAGGCTTTAGCGTTATTGTAATTCTTTGAACGTTTCATTAGTCTACTACCTCGATTCCCATATTTCTTGCTGTACCTTCAATGATCCTCATTGCGGCATCGACATCGTTGGCGTTAAGATCAGGCAGCTTATATTCAGCGATTTCCTTTAACTGAGCTCTGGTAACTTTACCGGCTTTGACCGTATTAGGATTTCCTGAAGCCTTAGCCACACCGGCAGCCTTCTTCAATAAGAATGCAGCTGGAGTCGTCTTTAAGACGAAATCAAACGACTTGTCTTCATAAGCAGTAATGATTACAGGTACGATATCACCGGCTCTGTCCTTAGTCTGATCATTGAACTGAGAGCAGAACTGCGGCATGTTGATACCTGCAGAAGCTAGTGCTGGACCTGGTTTAGCCTGGCCAGCCATGAAGTTTAACTTACAAACTTTTGCAACTTTCTTTGCCATATTTTTCCTCCTTGGCTCCGTGGGTATAATGGAGTAGTTGCACTCCTTCCACAGCATTCAATATTATACTGTAAATCAAAAGCATATTTCAAGAGAAAAATCATACTCAGATACCCTGCTTTGCCATGCTGAAACAGAAGAAAATTACAGCAGCTCAATTCAGGATCTGTAACAGATAACTATTTAAAAAGAACATCCCATTTGATTCTTGTTTTTAATCGTTCCTTAATAGATCATCATCGCGTTTTCTTCAGCTTTTTGTTGTGCTTATAGTATTCATTCTTGTCGCTGTACATATTGTCATCAGCCCTGCTGAACACATCTCTGAAAGTCTTGTCTATTTCAGGATCATAAGTAGCCGTTCCGGTAGATAATGCCAGAGTGCCTTTATGTTCCATCTCGTTCTTATCATAAAGCATGACTTTCTCATGGATAAGAGCGATCATTTTGTCTATCTTTTTCTGTTCGATATTTTCTTCGACGGCAATAAACTCGTCTCCGCCGATCCTGTAGATATTATCAGCATCGAAGACTGAACTTATTACATCCGCTGCCGCCTTGATGATCACATCGCCATAGTGATGGCCATAATTGTCATTTATGCCCTTAAGATCGTTGATATCAAACAGTACCAGCGAAAAATCAGCGGTTTTGTCGGCGATCTTCTCTCCTATGCTGTTGACCCTTTCCGTATATGCGGTCGTATTGCCTACCAGCGTCAATGCATCAGTATTGACCTTGTTCCTGATGAAATCAAGATATCTGTCCATTTCCGTATGCATGTGATGAAGTTTGCCTTCAAGGAGTTCGATCTCATCCCCTTCCGATTCATCGCTATCATCGCCTTTTTTATCGTCTTTTGCGATGTTATCCTTATAGTCCTTACGCGAAGTTATTTCCTTAGTCAAAGCATCCACGTCATTTGAAAGAACCGTCAGTTCATTTCCGATGGCATCAAAACGCTTGCTGATATTATGTACAAAAATCAATACGATCAGCCCACCAAAGGCAATTGACAGTGCGGTGATCGTCACGATAGAAAGAGTATGTTCTCTTATCTGCATGTCATACCAGTCGGAATTGAAATCGACACCGATTATTCCCGAAACATTGCCTTTTGAATCAAATACCGGGCAATAGGCGCTGTAGAAATTGCCCCACTCGTCTTCAGCTGGAGCATTATCGACCATCGCTACGCCTTTAGAAGCGGAGATAAGAGCTTCAGTGATCAGAACTTCTTCTCCAAATTCCCCAGGATCTTCAGGATCAGGATCAACAGTAAAGACAAACAGTTCATCATTTATTCTTCTTACTGCATAGATATATTCAACATCGACATTATTCTGGAAGGCAGAAAGCACATTATAGATCTCGTTATATTCATCCGAACCTATATCTTCCTTGGTAAGCGTACCTAAAACATCACCGTCAACAATATCGGCAGCCGTATTGGAAATGTTGAGCATATTCTTGCGGACAAGCTGCTGGATGATGTCGGTCGACTGTTTCATCAAAACGACGCCAAGCACAACATTTGTCAAAAACAGCATTAACGCAAATATAAGCAAAAACTGTCTGGTAAAACTGAATGTTTTTGTATTCATGTCAATGTTTATCTAGATATTTCCTTCTGAAAAATCTAGCTTTATCACTTCCATCATTATCTTGGCCAGATTTATGTCGTTGGTCATATCAAGTGATTCAAAGCCAGGTACCGTGTTGATCTCGCAGAAATACAATCCTTCAGAACCTTTGAGAAGTTCTACTCCCACAAAGTCGATCCCCGTCTGTTTAAAGATGTCCATGCCTATATTTCTCAGTTCATCGCTGATTTCTACTCTGGCAGAAGATCCTCCAAGCGAATGATTCGATCTGAAGTCACCGTCAGAAGTTCTCTGCATGGCAGCAACTGTCTCGCCTTTTACCACAAAGATCCTGATATCTTCGCCACGGCTTTCTGAAATAAACTTCTGATAAAGGAATTCCTTGGCATCGTTGAAATGGAATTTCAAGGAATCATAATCAAAGATATTCCTGATCAGAAATATCTGCTGTCCGCCATAGCTTTCCAGACCCTTGGCGATGAAAGGCAAGCCCAGCTTGCTTTGAAGAAATTCATAATCGGTAGAAGCTGAACCAAGAATGGATTTAGGCTGCTTGAAGTAGTCGGATTTGATACTGGAGATCTGATTATACTTATTTCTGAATCTGGCAATTATTTCGGTATTGTTATACTGCTTTTTGACAAGTCGGCATAAAGCTTCGGTAAATGCCGGAACATAGTATCTGACGATCGCAAAATCTCTTTCAGGAAGCAGCTCTCCCTTGAAATAGACTTTTCCGTTAATGATCGTACAGTCTGCTACGCCAATTTCACGAAGATCTATATCCAGATTTTCGGCTTCTTCAAGAAAGCGTCTGAAAGAGTAAACCTTTCCAGGATAGCTGTACTTAGATATCAAATATCCGCTGAGTTTCTTTTTCATGATTTTTATTGATTGTTCTGAGGTCCCTTATAATAGAATGCCAGCATCGTCAGATCGTCAAACTGATCGGCATCACCGACAAATTCATCAACGGCATTGTTCATTTCGTAAAGCAGTTCATGAACTGTAGCATCGGTATTGTTGTTGAGAACTTTCAGCATCCTGTCAGTGCCGAAGAGTTCCTTCTGCGCATTAGTAGCTTCTGGCAGTCCGTCTGTCTAAACGAACATGCGATCACCAGGTTTGAGTTCAAATTCATGTTCACGGAAGCTCATGCCAGGCATCGTACCGCAGATCGGTGAATGTCTATAGACATCAAGTTCATATCTGCCGGTCTCAGCTCTGTAGATAGCCGGATGTTCGTGTCCAGCGTTGACTGCAATACCTTTGCCGGTAAACAGGTCGAATTCCGCATACCATATCGTAACAAACATATCAGCTTCATTGCCTTCATTGAGTTGTTCATTGACATAGCCGACGATCTCGGAAGGAGTTCCTCCCATGAGCGCCCTGTTTTTAAGCAGCGTCGTGGAAATAACCATGAACAGCGCAGCCGGAACGCCTTTACCGGCGACGTCTGCTATGACAAGACCGATTCTATGATCATCCAACATGAAGAAATCATAGAAGTCACCACCGACTTCCTTTGCAGGATCCATTGAAGCGTAAAGATCAAATTCGTTTCTGCCAGGGAATGCCGGGAAGATCTTTGGCAGCATATCAGCCTGAATCTTGGTTGCAACTGTCAGTTCTGAACCGATACGTTCCTTTTCTTTTGTGACAGTTACCAGATCGCTCATATAGTTCTTCATATTGTTGAACATATCAGTCAGAGAATTGGAAAGTGATTCCATCTCATCATTGGTATGGATATCCGGATCATCGTATTTAAGTTCTGCAGGAGTTTCCGCAGTCTTATTGGAAGCGACGAAACTTGCGGAAGAACTCTCCAGTCTCTTGATCGGATCGATGACTCTTCTGTGCAGCCACTTATAGGCAATAGCGATCGTAATCGCGCCTAAGATCAATCCGGCAAGGATCATGATCATCAGATAAAAATCAATTATTTTTCTGACATTGTTCATCGAGACATCACATGCCAGAGCAGCAATCGCCTTTCCGGCAGAATTTCTGATCGGAATGATGCCCGTATAATCGTAGCCGAATTCTGTTTTGTTAGAGAAATATGTCGTTTCATGGCTGTCTAATGATGCCAGATACTTTGCTGCAACATCGCTGGTATAGCCATCACCGGTCTTTTCACCAAGCTTAACAGAATAGAAATCAAAATCCGTAGCTGCCTCTTGCCTTGTGATACCGGCCATGACATTCATCATGTTGTCGATATCATCTGTATTTAACGGTTTGACGATATAGATATATTCAATATCATAGTTTTCCTTTACTCTGTTAAGAAAATCCTGAGTCTTTTCAAAAGATTCGGATTTTGTAGTGCTATTGATGCATTTTTCCATATCGTCTGCATCGATCTCGGTCAATGTTAAAGCAAGGATATCATTGAGATAGGTTTTATATCTGCCGATCACGCCGTTAAAATACGTCATGAAGCCGATCGCTCCAAGGATCAGAGTCGTCCATAACGCGAAAATCGCGACTCCGGTAAGTAATGCTTTGCCAATAGATTTCTGTTTATTCATTTCTATTCAGTTCCTTTCTATTGATAATAAAATGTAAAGCACCCATGGCGCTGACTGTGCCAAGGAATATTCCGTATGTACCTAAACCCGCACCGATGAGTCTGGCAAAAACGATCGGTCCGAGTGATTCTCCGATATTCTCCGAGAAGTTATAGACACCCATCGCCTTATCTTCGCCGTATTCCTTGACAATCGGCTGTTTAAGGAAGTAGGTCTGATGCGACGGTTTGCCAAATGATGCGCTTATGCCCAGCAGGATCAGAGCTCCGATCAGACCGGAAAGATCCTGGTTGATCACAAAGAAAGCCACAGCCAGTACATTAAGGAGATTTGCCAGATAGATAGTATAGTCACCGAAGAAGCTGTTGGTTCTGTCTGTAAGCTTTTCTCCGGCTATGACTGCGATCTGTGAATACAGCATCAAAAGCACAGATACGATAGTTTCATTAAAGCCCAATTCTTCACAGAAGATCGGGACAAAATAGAATACAAAGCTGTTGAATACGATATACGGATTCTGAATAAGCGCAAAGAAAGAATAGGTAACTTTGTTTCTGATGAATCTGTTGGCATCGACTCTGTCCTTGTTTGTGAATTCTTCGACATTTTCTTTTGAAGTATCGCTCAGGCTCTTGGCCATATAAGAGCCAAAGATAAACAGTGAAAGCCAGATAACCGCTGCAACAAGGAAGACATAATTCTGTCCGATTCCGGTAGCCAACAGACCGCCAAGGATCATGCCCAGATTGATTCCGGACAATGAAGCAGCATTATAGATCGAGAAGCTGTTCTGTTTGACTTCCTCATCATAGATATATGTAAGAGCGACATAGATCGCATTGGAGATAAGGCCGACGCCGACACCATCCAAAAACAGACCGATGACCATTGTGAAATATCCAGGAATAAATGCCATCAGCAGATTGCCGCACAGCGAGAAAGCGGTAGCTGCAATAAATATCTTTTTAATGCCGAAACGTCTGACGGCATTGGCACAGAACAAAGACATGATACCCATGACAAAGATGTTTACCGTCATCGGAAGTGAGCCGATAAGTTCTCTGCTTGCTTCAGGGAAGATATCACAGCGATGCAGGATATATACCGGAAGGAATGAAGATACCAGGTTGAATGCCGTAAATACCAAAAATACCAGCAGTCTCAGAAGATGAGCAGGCATGATCTTTTTTTCTGTATACTCCGTAATTCTTTCCTTATACGACTGATAGCTTGTGTATAAAGCAATTCCTTCGGTAGCCAGGATCCATATCAGCAGCAGGATGATAACGATCGAGAAAAGGACCCGTCTTTGCATGTCCATGATCATATTCTCGACGACGTAGGTATCAGCACCGACAGCTACAGCGCCAATAACGCCTTTGGTCTTGTTCATGATAGGAACCTTGACCGAAAGATATGTACCGGAAACATCCATAACGGAATCATTCCATACCGGATTTTTCTGTGCATATACACGTTGAACCTCTTCCAATTCCACTTCATCAAGCGGGAAATATACACCGATCGACTGGTCAAGATAAGCGACGCCATAACCGCTTTGATGGCTTGGATCAAGTCTTAATATGTTGCAGTATGCCATTCTGTAGAATTCAATATCAAGAGGGAATACTCTTTCCATTGATTCAACGATATTATTGTAGGCCTGACTCTCAAAGTCTGTGGCATCATTGATGCTGTTAAGATCATCTTCGCTGATTCCAGAAGCCACAATCACAGCTGTAGATTCAAGCTGTTCCCTTATTTTGTCATAATAGTTGTCTCTGAACGAATTGATCAGAATATAGCTGATCGTGATACATACAACAGAGACCATGATAACGATGATCATTACAAAGCGGCTGCTCAAGGACATCGAAATATTCCTCAGCATCACAGCCACTCTGAAGATCAGAAAAAGCAATACAACCGCAAACGCAGCAGTAGAAACAATATAGATGTATTGCGTTTTAAGATCATTGTCGTTCTTTTCGATCAGAGAAAAGCTTCTTTCCTGATCGCCCAGAACCAGCAGACCGTCCGAATTGGTCAAAAGGATATTCCTGCCGTCTTCAGAAACGGTTACAGTCTGAGAGTCAGTACCGCTGTAGACGACCTTGGTTGCTTTGTTTTCACTGTCAACTTCAACGACCTGTTCATCTCTTAGATCGATAAAATAAACTGTCGAATCATGTATATCCATCCTAAAAGGAACGCGGTCACTTTCACCTTCCCAGGCTGTTTCATATACCAGTTCGCTGTTTCTTTCTTCATCGTATCTTTCAATGAAACCTTTCTTGTTCATGATGATGACATCACTGCCCTCAAATACGATATCGCTGATCGCATTAAAGGCATTAGGATACATTATCATATACGATCTGTCCTTGCCGTCTTTGAAACGATGGATCACAACATGGTTTTCAAGACATTCGGCAAAATAGAGAACACCCTCATAGGTCCTAAGACCGTAAAAACGATGCTTGTTGACATTCAAAGACTTGCTGTAATAGTCGTTATAGGCAATTGTTTCCAGATAATTGCCATCAAGGTCGAATCTGGCAACAGCCTCCCCATCCAGCAGCATTCCGTTCCATAGAGAGCCTGAAAGATAAATGCTTTCACTGTCAACGAAAAAATCGTCGATATACAATCCGTATTCGCCGGCAACTACAGGAGAAACTATCTCAAAGATCTCCTTTTCATTGTCATCAAAACAGATAATTCTGTTATGTCCGTCATCAATGACATAATAACGGTCATTTGTCTTCCTTGAGATATAGCCAAGAGAGATCTCGGTATATCTGCTGGTAGCCTGTTCATAAGGAACTTTGTAGCGGAACGACACAAAGCCGATAAGGATCGTCAGAATGACGACTATGATATCAAATTTCTTTATTTTTTCCGATAAAAGATACTCTTTCATATTTACTCCAGTTCTGAAACATACTTGTCATAGTCTTTATGATCAAGGGTTGTACAGTAGATCGTATTGATTCCGTCTGAACTGAGAAGTTCAGGGAAAAGGATGCAGCTCAAAGTCAGAACGCTCTTATGGGCTTTGCGGCATTTGCGGTAGGAATCGGTCTCATCCATACTGTTTACTTCCAGAATGTGCTTGGAACCGAAAATGTAGTATGGCAAAGCCGGCATTGAGATATAGTCCTTGATCGATTCAAGCTTTGCTTCATTGCTGGTAAGAGACTTCAGGACCTTGTTTCTTTCTATGAATGGCTCTCTTTTTTCAATATAGATCTTCATAAGTTCTTCATTTCTTCCATGGAGAAGCGCAAACTTGTCTATCCGGAATCTGGACTGCAGTTTATTTATCAGTTCTATATACATGTCAGCGATGAAATAAAGAACATCATCAAATTCCTTCATCACCTTTTCAGCCATTTCTTCACTTAAGCTCTTGCATATGTATTGCAGATATTTGCGGTATGACATATCTGGCAAAGTCATCACCAGAGCTGTTTTTAAAGAGTCTGCGACTGCAAACGGAAAAAAGACATGCAGATATTCCTGATAGGTCAGACCTGTCTTATAGTTCTTAAAACCTATGTCTTTGATATCGTCCTTGTGTTCTTCAACAAAAGAAGCAAGATCATGTTCATTCTGGGCAAATTCACCGCCTTCAAGCGCTACATATTTCTTACCTGTGGAATAATCGAAAAGATACTTAGAATCATCATTCAGAATAACGATTACATCGACTTCATGTTCGCCGAAAAGGCATGGCCCACCTTCAACGGCAATGCTTCCCTTGTCACTTTTAAGAGCTTCACTTATGATCTGCAGGTCTTCTCCATAATAAGGAAAAAACTCCTTATGCCTGAAATTGATATTCCTAAGATCAGGCAGGATTTCCAGCAAATGATAAAAACCGAGCAGATCAGCAGCATTCTTGAATCTTAAAGTTCCTTTATCAAGATCAGGAATCTCATAAAAATCACCTGAAGCGATCTTAAAATCGAGCATGTCATCTCTGCATATTCTGTATATTGTGTCTTCAACCCTCATGCCATGGGATTCAAGTAAACCTCTAACTGTATAAAAAATAAACAAGGACTCCCTTCTTCTTTATAATTATTTTACCTTTTTTCTGCAGAAATAATACCGTTACAAATGAAAAAAAGAAAATAACTGCTGCAAGGCAAAACAAAAATTATAAAATCAGTGCTTACTTTATTGACAGGCAAGCACTGAATTCATTAATCAAAATGATGATGTACCTTCATTATCTATCTGCTGATATACGGAAAAACATAAATGCGATCAGAAATAATCATTTATGCTTATAGAATATTCTGTTGTCCAAAGCAAAGATCTTAGGAGTAAACTCACCTTCATTTATTTCTGAAAGAGCCTTGTCGATCGTATTGACTCTGGCATCGATGTTGTCGATGAGGTTCAGCATCTCCGCTTCCAGCGTTTCAGGACGTACAGGTGAGCCGAATTCAAACTGGCCATGATGAGAAAGGATCATATGCCTAAGGATCATCAGTTCCTCGCTGTCTTCAAGATGAAGCTGCTTTCCTATCTCAAGAAGCCTGGCATCCATGATCGATATATGGCCCAGAAGTTTTCCCTGAGTTGAATATTCCGTAACAACCGGAGAAGTAAGCTCTTCGATCTTGCCCAGATCATGAACAATAACGCCGGCCAGAAGATAATCCCTGTTTACTGAAGGATATATGCTGCAAAGAGCTATCGCAAGCTTGATCATTCCTGAAGTATGCGTTGCCAATCCGCCGATGAAATTGTGATGGATCTTGGCGGCAGCTGGATATTCATAAACATCTGAAGAATAATGATTGAGACATGCTGAAACGATCTTTGCGAGATTTTCATTGTTTATCAAAGAGATACCTTCCTGAATGTTCGATCTGAGGGTATCTTTGCCTACCGGAGACTTGAAAACGAATTCTTCCATGTTGATATCGGCCTGAGGTATTGGCAGTACTCTTAAAACCTTGGCCTGCAGATTATTCTTGTATTTGATTATTTCCAGATCAAAACTGTATACTTTTCCGACTTCAAGCTGCTTTTCCAGTTCAGGCTTAAGATCCCAGAGCTTTGCGTCAATGCTCTTGGTACAGTCCTGCAAAGCAAGTGTCAGATATGGAGAGCCGGAATTGGTCGTACCACGCAATAATGAAGAGATCAAAAGATCGGTTTCAACTCTTTCCCCTTCTTTAAAGTCCTTAACTTGCTTGCTCATTTTCTTCCTCCATCACTTCTTTTATATCTTCATTTCTAAAGCCCTTATTCAAAAGATATGCATAAATATGATTCCTCAGATCATAATCTTCATATTTTTTCTCATACTTTCGTAAGGCTTTGGCATATTCTCTACTTAATAATTCTAACTCATTTTCGTTGTTTATATTCAGACTGTCGACAGCTTTTCTGGCGTTTTCATAAGAGAAACCTCCGGCTGTAAGTTTGACCAGTATATTCTGTTTAAGCGCCTTGGAAGATTTCCCTTTATCCTTGGAATATTTCATTGCGAGTTTAAGAGCTTTTTCATACTCATCATCATTATTAAAATATCTGTTGATCAGTTCTTCGCTGATGCCGTCTTTAAGCAGCTTCATCCTGATCTGTTTTGCAGAATACAAAGAGCTCTGATAATAAGCTATCTTCCCGATACAGTATTTTTCATCATCAATCAGGCCATATTCGCAAAGACGGCTGATCAAAGAATCGATCTCATCCTTCTCAAGTTCACTCCTGTGAAGAAATTCCCTGATCTGCTTGATCGTATGATCCTTGCGCGAAAGCTTCCTTAAAGCGCCCCTATAGGCTTTTAGAAGCCTTTCTTCATTTTTGAAAGTGTCATACAGTTTCTCATCTAACCCCTTCAGATCCTTGACACCGTATTTAAAGTAATTCTCCAAAGATATCATTATCTTTTCATCTTCCAGGAAAACTAAAACATAGTCCTCAGTGGCTTTGATTTTCTTTATTGCATATTTTATTTCCTGAAGGGGTTCTGTTTTATTTTCCGATAGAAATTCTTCAAGCTTCATTACTTAATATTTTAACCCAATGCTACATCCAGGATCATCATAATTACAAAACCGATCGCAAAGCCGATGGTACCGATGTTTGAATGAGTTCCGTTCTGAGATTCCGGTATGAGCTCCTCAACAACGACATAAAACATTGCCCCGGCTGCAAAGGCCAGTATATAAGGCAAGATCGGCACAACAAGTCCCGTAAGCATGATCGTGATAAAACCGAATAAAGGTTCTACTGCGCCTGATAGCGTTCCCAGCAGAAATGCCTTGTTTTTGGACATGCCTTCTTCCTTAAGCGGCATTGAGATAATTGCACCTTCCGGAAAGTTCTGAATGGCAATACCCGTACTTAAAGCCAGAGCGGATGCGAAGCTTATGCTGCTTCCGTTCATTGCTCCGGCCAAAGCCACTCCCACCGCCATCCCTTCCGGAATATTATGCAGTGTCACGGCAAAGATCATCATCGTCGTCTTCTTCAGCCTGTCGACCTTTATGCCTTCAGGTTCATTTTCATTTATATGGATATGAGGAATGACGCTGTCCAGTATCAGAAGAAACAGCATTCCAAACAGTAGACCGACCGCAGCAGGGATAAAGGCGATCTTTCCCTGTTCAGCTGCCATATCGATCGAAGGGATCAACAGAGACCACACTGAAGCAGCCACCATCACTCCGGATGCGAAACCAAGCAAGGCTTTCTCCAGTTTCTGATCCATTCTGTTTTTCAGAAGATAAACCATCCCTGAACCTAATGTTGTACCGATAAACGGAATAAGTAATCCAATAAATATATTCATAACTTCACCTCAGTTAGCATTTGCTAACTATATATTATACTCTTAT
>CADCPE010000114.1 GCA_902803275.1 uncultured Erysipelotrichaceae bacterium | reverse complement strand
GGGCCGCAGCGAAGAAGAAAGATGGTACGACCTTGTGGACGTAACAAACAAAGATGTCCTGCTGCTGGAATGGACGCACGGGGGAAATGAAAACATTGAAGGTGTCGATGTGGGTATCCTGCTTAATTCTACACCGGAAGAGACCAGGGAACACCGTCGCCTAAGAGCCAGAGACGGCAAGACTGATTCGGCTTTCACAACCATGGTGCTGTCGATCGAACAGGAAGAGCTGGACGATCGCGGCCGTTACGCAAAGATAAAGATTTCCAAGTCCGGAATGATCATGGACTAGAAGGAGGATTATGGCAGAAAAGAAAATGGGCATCGGAACGATGCTGAACGCCTACCCCGACAGCATCGGAGGAAGACTGTCAGATATCGTATCCCTATTAAAGAAAGATGAATTCAAGGACACCTTCAGATCTTTTTACATTCTGCCAAGCGTGTTCAATACCGATCTGGACAGAGGATTTTCTGTCATCGATTATGAGATCTCGGAGACTCTGGCAGACCGGAAAGATATTGAAGATCTGCACGGGCTCAATATCGACCTACTTATGGACTTTGTCCTCAATCATATCTCGGTGCTGTCAAAACAGTTCCAGGATATCCTTAAATACGGCGATGAATCAAAATACCGCGATTTCTTCATCGACTGGAACAAGTTCTGGGCAGGCAAAGGCGAGATGTGTGAAGAAGGCTATATCGTTCCTGATCAGAAATATATCAAGGACATGTTTTTCCGCAAGGCCGGTCTTCCGATCCTGATGGTCCGTTTTCCGGATGGCAGAGATGTACCATACTGGAACACCTTCTATCAGGAAGTCATATACAATCAGCTTGATCCGCTTGAGCTGGTCAGAAAGCTCGATATGCAATACAATACAGCGGTCAGGATCTCTGAGATCGTCAACAGTGACCTGAAAAAGAAGAAGCCGCTGGAAGAGATCGATCTTAAAGAGTTCAACTGCTACAGGGATGAAATAGAGCGATATCTCAATGACAACCGCAGCTATCTTGGCCAGATGGATCTCAACATCAAGTCGCCACTGGTCTGGGACTACTATTGCGAAACACTAAAGAAGCTTTCAGACTACGGTGTGGCGATCGTCGGACTCGATGCGTTTGCCTATGCGCCGAAAGAGCCGGGTGAAAAGAATTTCCTGAATGATCCCGGCACCTGGGATCTTCTGGAAAAGATAGACAAGGAGGCATCCGGACTAGGACTCACACTGCTGCCGGAGATCCATGCGAGCTATGCAGAGAAGATATACAGACTGCTTTCAGAAAAAGGCTACATGGTCTATGACTTCTTCCTGCCGGGACTTCTGATCGATGCCTTCATCAGAAAAAACGGTGTATATCTCAAGAAGTGGGCTGATGAGATCATTGAAAACAGGATCATGACGGTAAACATGCTGGGATGTCATGACGGCATTCCTTTGCTGGACCTGAAAGGACTGCTTCCTGATGAGGATATAGGTAACATCATCGATACCGTTGTCAATAGAGGCGGATACGTCAAGGATCTGCATGGCGCAAAGAACGTCTACTATCAGGTCAACGCCACATACTATTCAGCGCTTGGCGAAGATGACAAGGCCATGGAAATGGCCAGAGCCATTCAGCTGTTCATGCCGGGCAAACCGCAGATCTGGTATCTTGACCTGTTCGCAGGGAAAAATGACTACGAGGCCATGAGAAAAGCAGGAGCCGGCGGTCACAAGGAGATCAACCGCAGCAACCTCACGCTGCAGCAGGCTGAAGAGCTTTTAAAGAAAGATATCGTCATCAGACAGCTGGAGCTGCTCAGATTCCGCAACACCTGTCCGGTATTTACGGAAGATGCGGAAATAAACGTTGAATGCAACGAATCCAATATGGAGATCACCTGGACCAACGAAAAAGGAAGCGTAAGTCTATACGCGGACTTCAATAACGAAACATACAGGATAGAAAAGAGGTATTAAGGGATGGCATTTAAAAAGATCGAAAAGCTGATCACCACCAGAGAAGGGGACATCTACTATGAATTTGAAGATAACGGATACCAGATCCTTTATATCCAGCCGGCCAATGAGATCAGATCAAATCTGATCAACTATGGCTTTACCGGACCGACGATCCTCTGCTTCCCTGATCAGAAGACGAACTTTGTCGGATTAAGAGATCTGATCGAAGAAAGCGGACTTAAGCAGGTAGCTCAGGAAAATGGTGTCGGCGTCATCATGGTCAACCCCAAAGACAGGACCTGGAAAAACGAAGGACGCGGCGCCTATGAAGCCGTTACGAACAACCTGGGCATCGCCCAGATGAACTTCCGTGACGGGCTCGCCATCATGAAGGATGATGCTTTGCCTGATGAGCAGTCCTACAACATCCTGGGTTCATGTGTCAGGATGTATGTCTACGGTTTTGGAAGCGGTGCCGATTACCTCGCTTTGCATTATCTGAAGAAGATAAGCGGTGATATCTCAATGGGCGATCTGGGCGCAGCGGATGTCACGCCGGTCTGTGTGACCCTCAAGGATCTTTCTGTCATGCCGGAGCCGGAAGAAAACGACATCCGTATCGTATCGATAAACAACTCTCCTGAACAGAACGCCGTCTTAAGAGGAAGCTGCGGCGATGTCCTTATGCAGGATGACTACAATCTGAAACGTGACTTCAGAGCCTATGTCGGCAATTACCGCCGCTGGGTCTCAAAGATCATGAAAGCCTACAACTATGAGGCAGAAGGCATAATCGCCAAGGCTGAAGAAGTGATGATCCCGATCGGCGAAGACAATGACAGCTTCAGAAAAGGCATGCCGTTTTTCAGAGCCAGTGAGCATAAAGTCGGCTATGTGACTTTCTATGACAAGGATCTTGATGTGAAATATACCAAAAGGCCGCTGATGCTGGTATTCCATGGCGGTGGAGACTCTGCCTATGCCACAGCATCTCTGGCTGAATGGCCGGAGATCGCACAGGAGAACGGTTTCATCGCTGTGGCAGTCGAGATGCATATGAGAGTGTCGGCAAACGAGGTGATATCGCTGATCGATCATCTGTGTGAGGAGTATGCGATCGATGAGGAAAGGATCTATGCAACAGGATTTTCGATGGGCGGCATCAAGAGCTGGGATCTGTTCCAGCAGTGTCCTGAGAGATTTGCGGGACTGCTGCCGATGGATGCAGCCGATTATCCAGGCAACAACTGCTTCTTTACAAAAACACAGAACATCAATGAAAATATCATGGTCCCTCTTCTTTATGTCGGTGGCGTAAGTTCTCCTTTGGTTGAACTGCCATGTCACGATGTCCGAGCGATCGAAAGAATGAAATACCTGGCCAAGGTCAACGGTTTGAACAAGAAGTTTGAACTGGATGAAAACAAGGAAAACTGGGAAGATCCGTATGTCGGCTGCAAGGGCGATAAGGTCGAGATCCTGCACGATGAAGACTTCCCTAAGAGCGAATACTTCGTCAACTACTATAACTCAACTGACGGCAACTGCTACAGCGCAATAATGGCTATAACAGATCACGCTCACGAGATCCGTCCGTTCACCAACCGCTTTGCGTACAACTTCATTAAACGCTTCTCAAGAAAAGACGGAAAAATCGTGATAGATGAATAGTCCGATACAATTACAGATGCCAAACAAAAACATGATCCTATGACCATGTTTTTGTTTTGCAATCAATTGATTATTTGCTGCCTCTTAATGTTTTGTCGATATACTTGGCCGTGATCATGAAACCGGCTGTACCGTAAAGCATGAACATTGAGAGTTCTCCGCCCAACTGGCCGATCGAGATATCGGATAAGCTGATCGGGAATTTCAGCAGAACTTCAATAATGATCAGTGCCGCCAGAATGGCGAAAGAGACATTTCGACCAAGATCCTTGCCTGCCATCAGTATGATCGCCAGAATGATGGTTACTACGGCCCCGATGATCATGAGTGTATTTACCTTGTTTGTGATGAATATCATCAGACGGAAGATCAGAGAAATGACCATCAGGCAGAAAAACAGCTTATAATATCCGGCAGCGCTTTTCTTGTATCCGGATGCCATATAGAGAATGCCGACTACCATGGCTGAAACACGTACAGCACTGGAGAGCAGTCTGATCATCACAACTCCGTCAGTACCTGTTCCGAGTCTTTTAGTCATCTGGATGATGCCGACAAAGGTGATAACGATCGTCAGGCACATCAGGACCAAGTGAACAATCTTAAAGGGTAAGTGTTTTTTATCGTCCATATTATCCTCCCGAGAATATATGAATAAATTATAACCCAATATACAGGCAATAGAAGAATAGAAATAAGATGCTGCATCACAAAACTTTAACAGTATTTTATAAGGAAATTGTGAACTTCCGTAAATTTGAAACTACAGGTCGAACTAACCTTCGGGCGGTAGATTTTGATATCTCCATTTAGTAAAAAACTTCTGGAACGAAAACTCGACAGTTATTTGATTAGGACTGTTGACATTTTTTCAGAATATGCTAGAATCAAAAATGGTCTGATCCCTCGGGTGAAAGGCCACCAAATGCCCACCGAAAAGGGGGCACCTATATCATGGGGTGCAAGCCCCATGACCATATGCTGGTTGCAAGGCCAGCACCTTTTTTTATTTCCGGGCATTTTTGTCTGAAAGACAGCTGTGAACAGCAACCGGCAAGAACGGCCTATAAAACTGCTCTTCCATAAAACCGATTTCAGTAAACCTCGCAACATCCATCATCTGCATCAAACAATTATAAATACTGATACTGAATTTCTGATGGTTTGTCGATCGCAGAGGATCCTGATACCTCTTGTAAAGTAAAGCGGCCTGATCAGTGATCCTATCTATATAGAAGAAGTATTGTCTAGGACAATGATCATACATATCTCTAGAGCGCATATGAAAAGAAGATCCTGATCATTCATAATTACTATGATCTAGGATCTTCTTTTTTGGTTTTTAATGAAAATTCACAGGTAAGTAAATCCTGTATCCACACGGAAGTTTATATCATCTATATAAACTGATATTTACTGATGATCGATCTCGTAGAATCTGATCCAGAGTCCGTCTTTTTCGACAGTACCGGTACCGATGAACCGGTTGGAATGCAGCAGGGGAGCCAGAGCCCTGGAATCAGTCAGAAAGGTCGGAACAGTTTCAAATTTCATTGAAGGCCGATTTTCCATCCAGCCATTGTTTTCAATATAGATGTGACAATCCTGTCCGGTGCTGTCCTTGCCGCTAAGGACATAGCGGGCTGAAAGATGACGCATGTTGGTCTGATCGACGATCTGGGTATCGACGCCCCAGGGTTCAACTATTCCTTTGAATAATTCACAGTCAACAGTTCCCGAGAAAGGTATCATCGATACCTCGCCGAGTTCCGTGGTCATTTTCAGACCTCTTTCAGCTATATCGATGTGGATTTCCAATATCGGAGTATCTTTCATGTCAGTCTTTCGGTGTGAACCTGGCCGGACCAAACAGCGAGATCACGAAATTGTTGCTTTGAAGTTTTTCGTAGAAGTATCTGAACTTTTCCTGATCTGCTTTTGCGATCATCTTTGAATCGTTGTTCAGATTGATGATGTCGAAGTTCTCGGCATACTTTTTCCATTCCGGACGTCCTTGTCCATTAGGATCACCTGCTGCAGCAAAGCTGTACCAGTAGCCCTGAATGAGTTCCATGAAGTCATAGTCGGCACCTACCCAGTGGTAAGGGAAGAATGGATTTCTTTCACCGGTATCGACTCTACCGAAGACGTATGGCATTTCAGCGCAGTGCGGAGAACCGTCGTTGTGTCCTCTTTCGGTTTCGTTTTCTTTTGACATCAGCCAGACGTAGGC
>CADCPE010000113.1 GCA_902803275.1 uncultured Erysipelotrichaceae bacterium | reverse complement strand
GGTATTGATGACAAAGAAATGAGCATATCAGGATTTGACGAGACAATAAAGATGGAAGCAGTATTTGCAGACAGCTCTATGATTGATTCATGGATGCAGCTAGTTAGAAAGGTTAGTTGGAATTTTCCCGGGCTCGAAACAGAAGAGAGTTTAAACAAACACCGACAGACCGTACTGAAATTCATGAGCAAGCAGCAAGCTATATGTATCAGAAACAGGAAGACAGTCGTTGGTGTGCTTCTGTTTTCGCGCAGCAGAAACATGATCTGCTGCCTGGCGGTTGATCCTGAACATCGAAGGCGGGGGCTTGCATCTTTTCTGCTGAGAAAAGCACTGGATGAATTGGATAGAAGCAAGGAAATTACAGTATCAACGTTTCGTGAAAATGACGATAAAGGAATTGCACCGAGAGCTCTTTATAAAAAATTCGGGTTTCAGGAAAGTGAAATGGTTGAGGAATTCGGGTATCCCAATCAAGTATTTGTTTTGTACCCTTGAATCTCAGTTTGTCGGCTTGCCGGTATTCGCCCTGCAGTTACGACATCGACATGTCGGGGGAGAATTGTCCATTCCTTCATTTGGATGAGATTGTTATATAGGCTATAATATTTGTAATTGAATTATTTTGATCTTAACAGTTATTCTATCTTGTCATATAAAAATAATGACAATGTTCCCGTAAAGAAATTTGACGGAGGATAATGATTATGAATTTAAGAAAAACAGCTATTCTTTCTGTGCTGATTTTGTTTTCTTTACTTGGAATCTTTATTCCATCAATAATCAATGCAGAAGATGAAGAACATAAAACGGTGCGTGTAGGATGGTATGAATCTTCATATAATACCGTAGATGAAAAAGGATTCCGTTCAGGCTACGCCTATGAGTATCAGCTGAAGCTATCGGCGTATAACGGATGGTCATATGAATACGTAGAAGGAAGCTGGCCTGATCTGCTGCACATGCTGGAAGAAGGGGAAATCGATCTGATGAGCGATGTTTCCTATACTCCGCAGCGTGAAGAATTCATGTATTTTTCTACTCTGCCAATGGGAACAGAAGAATACTATCTATTTGTTGCTCCGGGTTTTGAAGGAATCTCTTCAGCTAATAAAAGCACGATCAACGGTAAGAAAATAGGCGTCAATAAAGACAGTTATCAGCTGCAGCTTTTTACTCAATGGCTGTTTCAAAATAATCTTGAGTGTGAAATAATCGAAGTTTCCTGTACGGAAGATGAGTCATTGCAGATGATTGAGAACGGCGTACTTGATGCCTATGTGACCGTAGATTCTTTCATGGATCCGAATCGTGCAGTACCTGTTTATAAGATCGGTTCATCAGATTACTATTTTGCTGTAAGCAAGAAACGTCCTGATCTGATCGAAGATCTCGAATATGCCATGAGCATGATCCAGGATGAAAACCGCTTTTACAATGTAAAGATGTTTGAAAAATACATCAGAAGAGCAGGTGCCAATGCTTTCCTTTCTACCGAAGAGATCAACTGGCTGAACAATCACGGAACGATCAGAGTCGGGTATCAGGACAACTATCTTTCCTTCTGTGCAATGGATGAAAAGACCGGGGAGCTTTATGGTGTCCTCAAGGAATATCTGAATATTGCCAGTGAGTGTATAAGCAATGCGAAGATCGATTTTAAAGCAATAGGCTATCCGACAGCTGAAGCTGCAATAGACGCCTTGAAGGCTAGCGAAGTCGACTGTATCTTCCCGGCCAATCTGAGCGGTTATGAAGCTGAAATGCTTGAGACAGCAATGACTCCTGCATTAATGAATACAGAGATGTATGCCATAGTGCGGACAAGCGATCCCAATATTTTTGCACAAGGAAGAAAGGTCGTTGTAGCAGTCAATGAAGGCAATCCAAATTATGAAGCTTTCCTGGCGAAACACTATCCTGACTGGGAAAAGGCGTATTTTAAAAGTTCTGAAGAATGTCTTGAAGGCATTTCGAAAGGAAAGGCTGACTGCATAATCATCTCCAACTATCGTTACAACAACATATCTCGTCTTTGTGAAAAACTTCGTCTTACTTCGATATCCTTGGGTATTGAACTGGATTACTGTATGGCTGTCAAAAAAGGGCAGACACATCTTTATTCCGTGCTCGCCAAAATCGTCAGCATGATACCTGATTCATCAGTCAACGCGGCTTTTTCACATTACATTACCGAAGAAGCCAAATATACATTTACTGATTTTGTGGTAGATAATCTTCCGGCTGTAATAGCGATCACTTCACTTATCATGATAATGATCCTGCTATTGCTTTTCAGAAGCATAAAAGCTGAGAGAAAAGCCGGAAAGCTTATTTCCGCAACAGAATATGATGATCTAACAGGTCTTTATAACAGAAAATACTTCTTCCAGTATGCCAACCGCATGCAGCATCTGCATCCCAATACACCATTTGATGCGATCGTTGTCAATATTGAAAGATTCCATTCACTGAATGAGCTTCATGGACGCGATCTTGGCGATGAGATATTGCGCGGTCTGGGAAAAGAGATATACGATGTGGCAAAGGAGAAAGACGGCATAGCGGGAAGGTTTGAAGCTGACCGCTTTGATATATTCTGCAAACACACAGACGATTACGAAGAGATCTTTGATCGTCTGCAGAGCAGGCTTGACCTTCTTGCACATAATGCCAACATTCGTCTGCGCATGGGCGTGATGCCTTGGCAGAAAGGCCTCGTGCCTGTTCAGCTTTTTGACAGAGCCAGGACAGCCTGCAACATGGCTAGAAACCGCTATAAAAAACATCTGCAGATCTATGATGAAACAGTAAACAAGCAGGAGATCTATGAACAGCGTCTTTTAAATGATCTAAAGAACGCTTTGGATAACGATCAGTTTGAAGTTTTCTATCAGCCTAAATACAGCATTCATGATGAACCTGCTGAACTTGTAAGTGTTGAAGCGCTCGTTCGCTGGCATCATCCAGATCTGGGCCTTATTGAGCCTGGCGATTTCATAGAACTGCTTGAAAAAAACGGTCAGATAACGCTCCTTGATAAATTTATATGGACTAAGGCTGCTAGGCAGATCTCTAAATGGAAAGAGGAATACGGCATCATTCTGCCTGTATCCGTGAATCTGTCAAGAATCGATATATTTGATCCGATGCTTGAAGAAACACTTGAAAATATCCTTAAGGAAAATGCTCTGCAGCATGATGCGATCAAACTGGAGATCACCGAATCTGCCTATACCGAAAATGCCGACCAGGTCATTCAAGTCGTAAGTGGTCTCAGAAATAAAGGTTTCAAGGTAGAAATGGACGATTTCGGTACCGGTTATTCATCTTTGAACATGCTTTCATCAATGCCTATCGATGTTCTTAAGATGGATCGGGCTTTCATAAGAAATATCGACGTTGATGAAAAGGACATGCATCTGGTAGCGCTTATTATCGATACAGCAAAAAGCCTGAAGATCCCGGTTATTGCCGAGGGTGTTGAAAGAGAGACTCAATTGCAGCTTTTAAAGAAACTTGGCTGTGATTTTGTGCAGGGATTCTATTTCTCACGTCCTTTGCCTGCAGAAGAATTTGAAAGAAGATTTTTGAACAGAAGAAGTTGAAACATGGCATCGACTTATGATTACCTTGATTATGTTTTGCAGCAGCTGTCATTGCTTGATGATATAAGCTATCGACCGATGATGGGCGAATTCATAATCTACTATAAGGACAAGATCATCGGCGGAATATTCGATAACCGTTTTCTGGTTAAGACGACCGCATCTGCTTCAGCAATGATGCCTGAAGCGGAAAGACAGCTTCCTTATGAAGGAACGAAAGAAATGCTGCTTGTATCTGATATTGAAAATAAGGATTTCCTTTATAAACTGATAAACAGAATGTATGATGAACTTCCTTCAGTGAAGAAAAAGACGCGGGGTAAAGGCATATGAAAAACTCACAGTATACAATCGATGAAATGAAACAGCTTCTAAGCAATATGTCAGGTATGTATGACATGGCCAGGATCGTTGATCCTATAGAATGCCGTATCATCAATATAAAAAGTGACGGGACAGTCAGCATGGATCAGAAATGCTACGGGATCTGGAATGCCGGGACCAAGTGCAGCAACTGTTCTAGCGCCGCTGCCTGCAAGACCGGCTGTCATCAGGAAAAGTCTGAATACTATGACGATAAAGTGTTTCATATACAGTCAAATCCCGTTACTTTAAAACTTCCTGATGGCGGCGCGTATGAAGCGGTTGTAGAACTAGTAAACATAAACGATAAGGAAAAGGATCTTTCTTCCATCAATGACAGAGCTGCAGAAAACGTCGATCACAAAGCGGCTGTATATCAG
>CADCPE010000112.1 GCA_902803275.1 uncultured Erysipelotrichaceae bacterium | reverse complement strand
TTTCTCACAACTGACAATAAGGAATATGAATGCCGGGTCATGCTGGGCATTGAGACTGACACGCTCGATATAGACGGAAATATCGTCCTAAAAAAAGGATATGATATCCCGTCAGAAGAAAAGATCAGTGAAACACTGAAAAGCTTTTTGGGTGAATCGCTGCAGGAAGTTCCCAAGACTTCAGCTGTCAGCGTCGATGGCAAGAGGCTTTATCAGTATCAAAGAGAAAACATAGAAGTTGAACTGCCTAAACGTTTGATCACAGTCTATGAGATAGGACTGCTGGATATGTATGAAGACGGTTTTTCATTCAAGGCCAAAGTATCTTCGGGCACCTATATCCGTTCTCTGGCAAGGGATATCTGTTACAGACTTAAGACGATAGGAACGGTAAGCGAACTGCGAAGGACCAGAGTTGATGAAGTAGATCTTTCAATGTGTGATACGCTTGAAGAGATCATAAAGGGGAATTATCATACTCACGATCTGTTTGAACTCTTGGCCAAAAGATATGAAACGATTGAATATGATCCGCTGCAGGATATCTATAACGGCAAAAAGATAAGGCTTGATTGTTCTTCCGATAAAGTCGTGATCGCAAAAGACAATGAAGCTCTGGCGATCTATGAAAAGGATAAAGATATCTACAGATCTCTAAGGGGGCTCTGGTGAAGAAGATTCTAATTGAAAATACCGATTTTGCGATCAGGGAAAGAAGTGTAGCCTGCATAGGCTATTTTGACAGTGTCCATCTGGGACATCAGGATCTGCTTAAAAAAACGATCGCTGAAGCTGAAAGACTTGGACTCAAGAGCGCTCTGATCTGTTTCAGACCTGATCCTTCCGATATCATATCCGGAAAGAAGAATAAACACATTTTCTCCGACAGGGAAAGAGAAAACATCATCAGGGATTTCGGCATCGATATCCTGATGATCATTTCCTTTGATGAAGAGCTCATGAAGATGGATGCAGAAGAGTTTATTGAAATGTATCTGAACAGGATGAATATTGAAGAGCTTGTGAGCGGTTTTGATTTCTCTTTCGGCTATAAAGGATCGGGCAATAATGAACTTCTGAAAGAGCACGGAAGTTTTAGAAGCATCGTCATTCCCGAACATTCGCATTACGGCAAGAAGATATCTTCATCAAGGATCAAAAGCGAACTGAACAAAGGCAATCTTAAGCTTGTGGATAAACTGTTAGGCTATCATTACTATCAGAATCTTAAAGTCATAAACGTTTCTCAGAACGGCTCAAAATGGCTTATAGAAGCGATTCAGAAAGAAAAAGATATCATTGAGATAAAAGATGGTGCATATGAAAGTTTCACGCTGGAAAACGGCGTATTCCGTTTTGACAGCGATATCCCGTATGAAATAAATGATCCAGTAAAGTTTTATGTCAATAAACAATGATCTGTTCGTAAAACGCTGCAGGGAGTATTTTGAAGATGACTGCAGTGATTTTCTCAATCGGCTCGAAAAGCCCTGTACTCAGGCTTTCTTTCTCAATACAAAAAAGGCCGATAAGGAAAAGATATTCGATCTGATCGATTTTGAATATGAAAGTTCACCGCTCACTGATCAGAGTTTCTATCATGAATGCGAAAACATCGGAAAAACCAGGGCTTATGAACTTGGACTAATCTATCCTCAGGAGATTGCGGCATCATTGAGTTCGCTTTATATCGATAAAGACAACATAGAGACAGTCGTGGATCTTTGTGCTGCACCGGGAGGAAAGACGATCAATGCCTTGAACAGGCTTGATGAAGATGTCCTTTGCGTAAGCAATGACGTCAATCACAATAGAGCGCTGACTTTGTCTTCCAATCTGGAAAGACTCGGTCTGGACAATGTGATCATCACCAGCAAAAAGAGCGAAGATCTTGCGGATCAGCTTGAAGGTTTTGCGGATCTGGTCATACTTGACGCACCATGTTCCGGAGAAGGCATGATCAGAAAGTATCCTCAGATCCTTGATGAATACTCATTAGGCAATATCGAACAGCTTTCAAAGATCCAGACAAAGC
>CADCPE010000111.1 GCA_902803275.1 uncultured Erysipelotrichaceae bacterium | reverse complement strand
GCGGAAGGTGAAGCGCTATTCTGTGGCGTGATAATCACTATCGATGAAGAAAAAAAGATCCCGACAGGGATCAAGAGGATTCAGATCAGACCGAAACAGGCCGAAAACTGATATCTTAGAGCATCAGAAAACCAGGATCAATCCTGGTTTATCTTTTTTAATATCTCATCAAGATCAAACTTGTTTTCCTTGAATTCGACCCTGATCGTATCGTTTTCGTCATAGCGCGGAATGATGTGTACGTGTGTATGCATGACGCTCTGTCCGGCGACCGCATTGGTGTTTATCAGGACGTTGCAGCCATTTGCTTCAAGGTTTTTTACTGCCTTTTTGGCGACATGCTGTACTTTTTCCATCAGTCTGCCGAATTCATCGGCAGGCATCTCAAGAAAGTTTTCATAGTGTTTCTTCGGCATTACCAGCGTATGACCCTTGGTCGTCTGAGAGATATCGAGAATCGCCAATACTTCATCATCTTCATATACTTTCTTGCCCGGTATGTTTCCGGCAACGATCTCACAGAAGATGCACATTATTTAAGTACCTCGTATTCAGCCGACATCAGTTTGTAGAGATCCTGATCATAGAAACTGATCTCATGTTTTTCTAGGAAGTAGTTTTTGACAGTCGCCAGTTCCTGTCTGGCAGCCATCATTTCTACGTATTCATCCTTGAAATCATCAGCGTTGCGGCTTTCGATGTTGAGCACGTAGTAGGTGCTGGTCTCAACTGCAGTTCCATCCGCTCCGACAGTGGAGTTAGTGCTGGTGATGATGCTGGAAAGACCAAGCGTATCAGTGGAATTGAGATATTCCTTGACATCGTATGCCAGGGTTTCGTCTGCATCGGAATAGACATTTGACTGCGGAGTGTTTGTGGAATTGTTGTTGACGGCGGCCATATCGAAGGTTGATCCGCTGTTAACATCAGCAATGCATTTTTCCGCATCAGCCTGTTCAGCGAAGATTGCCATCTGCATCTTTACAGGCGTATCTTCGGAAACCAGTCTGTCATAGTTTTCCAGGACGTAGACCTTGCTCAATTCATTTACAAGCAGCTGGGAGAGATAGTACTCTCTGAAAGCGTCCATCGAACCGTATTGAGCAATGATATATGCTTCATAGCCCATTGACTGATACATATCGATCAGTTCATCGACCTGTGTATTCAGTTCATCGATACTGATGTTGTCGTTTTTAAGTGCGATATGCTTAAGGATGTCATTGACGATCAGATCAGCATCGATGGTCTTCATCGCATCGTACATATCCTGTCTTGTATAGGATACATTGTTAGGACCGGTAAAGATGACATCGGATCCGTTGGAGATCTTTGTCTTGTTGTCTTTATTTGCACAGGCGCAAAGAGTAAGTAATACCAGTAAGATACCTAATGCCTTTTTCATATTATTCTTCGCCTCCCATCTGAGTTTCGATCTGGGCTTTCAGATCCTCATCTACGATCGCAAATCCCTGTTCATCGGCTTTTTTCATGATCGATTCGATGATCAGTGACTGATTCTGACTTTCAAGATTTGAAAGGAAGTAGTAGTCATCCAGCATTGCTTCAGGGGTTGAACCGACGTTCTTGATGATGTGATAGCCAAACTGTGAAGTGACTACATCACTTACTTCGCCATCTTTAAGGTTCATGGCTGCATCGGCAAAGAATTGATCGTAGTTGCCTTTGTTTTCTTCGTTGACCACACCGATATATCCGCCGCTTGAGCTTGAACCGTCTTCGGAATACTGATAAGCGACGTATTCAAAGGTATTTTCTTCATTTTCCAGAGCAGCAAGGATCTCGTTGAGTTTTGCGGTCTGTTCTTCAGTCGGAACGGCCTTGTATTCCTTAACGTTTCCTTCTTCATCATTGACGGCTTCGACCTCGGTCTTGACCAGGATGTGATAGATGAGACGTCCATTTGTTCCTGTGGCATCCTTGAGATATTTGTCAGAGTTGGCCAGAACGAATTCCTTGACGGCCTGATCTCTTTTCTGCAGATTGATGTAGTATTCCTGCAGATCATCGACACCGTTGGAATATCCGGCAGACTTCAGCGACTTCTCGATATCGCTTGCGGAATAACGGGAAAGGATGTTCGTTGCGTAATTGGCTGCATAAGTCGACATTTCTTCCGTAGTTTCATATGCATTCTTCAGTACAGCTCTTTCGTATGACAGGAAAGAGATGTTGAGTCCGTATGAATCATATAACGTGTTATAGAAGTCATCCGCATAGATATCTTCACCGTCCAGGCTGTAGACGACGTATCTGTCATCGACCTTTTTGCCTTCGACTGTGACTTCTCTGTTTTTGTATGTGTCAGCCGCATAGACCCCGATGAAGGCGATCAATGCGATGGCGACAACTCCTATGAACCAGTATTTTTTAAGTAGTTCTTTTGTGTCCATAAAAATCCTCCAAACGCTAGTAATTATATAATTTTTGCAGTATGAATACAATTTAATAAGGAAAAATTCAGCTAAAATTCAAACAGAGAGTAATTCATCTATCTTCGGGTGATGATGTTATAATCTTTTATGGTGAAGATTATGAATAAACTCGTTATTAAAGATCTATATGTCTCTGCCGGAGACAAAGAAATACTGAAGGGGATCGATCTTCAGATAAATGAAGGTGAGATCCATGCGATCATGGGGCCTAACGGCAACGGCAAGTCGACGCTGTTGTCGACCATCATGGGTCATCCGGCCTATACGGTCACATCCGGTTCGATTGAATTCAACGGTGAGGATGTACTCAAGATGAGCGTTGATGAAAGAAGCAGAAAAGGACTGTTTCTGGCAATGCAGTATCCTAAAGAGATCGCCGGCGTGACCAATTCCGATTTCCTTAGGGCGGCGATAAATGCACGTCTGGATAAGAACATCTCGCTGTTCAAATTCATCAAGGAGATGGAAGGGAATATCAGCAGGCTCAAGATGAAGGAAGACCTCGCTCACCGTTTTGTGAACGACGGTTTCTCAGGAGGCGAAAAAAAGCGCAATGAGATCCTGCAGATGATGATGCTGCATCCGAAGATCGCAATGCTCGATGAGATCGACTCAGGTCTCGATGTCGATGCGATCAAGCTTGTATCTGATGCGATCCTGAATCTCAAGGAAGAAAGCAATCTCGGTCTTTTGATCGTATCGCATTATGAACGCTTCTTCACGATGATCAAGCCGAGTCATTCCCATGTCATAGTTGACGGAAGGATCGTCGTCGAGGGTGACGATGAACTTGTATACAAGATCGATAACGACGGATATGACTGGCTCTATGAGGAACTTAAGATCCAGCCTCTAAAGGAAGAAAGGCCAATGGTCTATTCTTTGGGGACCTGCGCAAGAAACCCGAGAGGTAAGAATGCCTAGCATCACAGTAGATAATGAGAAGAGAGTGAAGATCGTCTCTTCTTCAACGATGATCATCAGATCAGCCAAGGCTGACATCGAATATGATCTTAAGGATGGCGATTATGCCGTTCTTATTTTCAATGACTCAAAAAAGGATCTCACGATCAGTGACCACGGTCAGATCAGCAACGCCAGAGTGAATATCACCTATATCCAGCTTGATGATCATGATCTGATCCAGAACAGCCATATCGATGTAAACAGGGACTCAAGTCTTACGATAAACGCGACTTATCTTGGTTCAAAAAACAAGGATATCATCTTCGATCTGGTAAACAATGAACCAGATTCCAATATCGATATCACCAGCAATATCGTGTGTCTTGATGAATCGGCTTTCAAACTTGACTGCATCGGTACGATCAAAAAGGGTTCCAAAAGATCCAAGTGTCATCAGGCCAGCCATTGTCTGACGATGGGAAATCCTAAAAAGGCAACAGTACTGCCGGTTTTGAATATCGATGAAAATGATGTCGAGGCATCGCATTCGCTTTCCTGCGGAACGATCGATGATGAGATTCTATTCTATATGAATTCCAGAGGTCTAAGCTCAATGCAGGCGCTTAATCTCATACTAAGATCGTATCTGATGCCTGATGAACACTTTTATGATGATTTTATAGACGGAAAAGCCATTCAGGAAATGGCTGCAAAGAAGGTTGACAGCTTATGTTCGATGTAAATGAAGTTAGAAAAGATTTTCCGATGATCCAGAACAATAAGGATCTGATATATTTCGATTCCGGAGCGACTTCCTTCAAGCCGAAATGCGTCATTGATGCAGTAATGGATTACTATACCTTATATAATTCCAATATCCATCGCGGTGATTATGACATTTCGGTCAAGGTGTCAAAGGAATACGACGATACCAGAAAGACGATCGCCAGGTTCATCGGAGCTGATGATCCCCGCTGCATCGTCTTTACCAGCGGTTCGACATCGGCACTGAATCTTGTGGCCTACAATTTCGGAAACAGTTTTCTGAAACAGGGAGATGTCATCCTGACAAGCCAGGTCGAACATGCGTCAAACATCCTGCCGTGGTTCAAGGCTGCTGAAAAAGCCAAGGCGAAGATCGAATATGTCCCTTTGAACGCTGATGCGACTTTCGATCTGAAAAAATATGAAGACTGTTTCGCACAAGGCAATATCAAAGTAGTCGTATTGCCTCATGTATCCAATGTCATGGGTTACATCTATCCTGTAAAGAAAATCGCAGAAATAGCTCATGCACACGGGGCTCTTGTTTCGATCGATGGAGCTCAGGGTGTACCGCATGTAAAGGTCGATGTTAAAGATCTGGACATCGATTTTCTCTCTTTCTCCTCGCACAAGATGCTTGGCCCTGCGGGTGCCGGAGTGCTCTATGGCAAGTATGATCTGCTGGATAGAATGGAGCCGCTGATGTACGGAGGAGACTCAAATGCCCGTTTTTATAATGACGGAACGATCATTCTCAAAGGTGTTCCGGAGAAGTTTGAATCGGGAACGCCATGTATCGAAGGTGTTCTGGGCATGAATGAAGCCGCCAGATATCTGATGGATCTTGGCATGGAAAATGTTGAGGAATACGGAAGATACCTGACCAGATACTTCATTGAAAAGCTGGAAAAACTGGACAATGTCGAGATCTACAATCCGCGATCCGAAGCAGGCATCGTATCCTTCAATCTTAAGGGCATCTTTGCTCAGGATGCAGCCAGCTATTTCAATAAATGCGGTGTCGCCTTAAGAAGCGGAACACACTGTGCCAAACTCATTCACAACATCATCAATGTGACTGAATCGCTCAGAGCGACTTTCAATGTGTACAATACGACTGAAGAGATCGACAGATTCGTGGAAATAATCAGAGATACGACGATCGAGAAATGTGTGGACAGTATATTATGATGGACAGAGAATTCAAAAGGATCATTCTGCTTGATCACTACAACAACCCCAACAACAAGAAGCTTGTGGAAGATGAACGCTACAAGAGTGTTCATAATGCTTCGGAATCATGTATCGATGATCTGACAGTATACATGCTGGCACAGGATGGTGTGATCAAGGATCTGCAGTTTTCCGGGATCGGCTGCACCATTTCGACTGCTTCTACCGATATAATGTGCGATCTGCTTAAAAACAAGACGTTTGATGAAGCCAGAAACATCCTTGCCAACTACAGCAATATGGTGGCCGATAAACCGTTTGATGAAGATGTGCTGGAAGAAGCCAATGCTTTTGATACGCTTTATCAGCAGGCCAACCGTATAAAATGCGGTACGATCGGCATCCACGCCATAGAGGAGCTTATCGATGAATACACAAAATAAGGATATACTTGATTCGCAGGACGACTATAAATATGATTTCAAGGACCGTGATGTCACGATCTTCAATACAGGCAAAGGCCTTTCGGAAGATGTGATCAGAGCGATCTCGGCTGCCAAGAACGAACCGGAATGGATGCTGGAACTGAGGCTTAAAGCCTATCACAAGTTCCTGGAATTCCCTTTGCCGTCTTTCGGACCTGATCTTTCAGATATCGATTTCAATGATTTCACATATTACAAGAAACCGAGTGAGAAAGTTGAGAAAGACTGGAACGATGTTCCGGAGACCATCAAGAACACTTTTGAGAAACTGAAGATACCTGAGTCGGAACAGAAGTTTCTGGCCGGCGTCTCCACCCAGTATGAATCAGAGGTCGTCTACCACAACATGCTGGAGGAAGTGGAGGAAAAGGGCGTCATCTTCTATGATACCGATACGGCCTTGAAGAAATGTCCGGAACTTTTTAAGGAATACTTCGGCAGGGTCGTTTCCTATGCCGACAACAAGTTTGCCGCGTTGAATACTGCCGTATGGTCCGGCGGATCTTTCATCTATGTACCGCCCGGAGTAAAGCTTGAGAAACCGCTGCAGTCATATTTCAGGATCAATTCCGATCAGCTCGGCCAGTTTGAAAGGACGCTGATCATTGTTGATGAAGGTGCGGACCTGCACTATGTAGAAGGCTGTACGGCGCCGAAATACTCCAATGATTCCCTGCATGCAGCCGTAGTCGAGATATTCGTCAAAGACAATGCCAAGTGCCGTTATTCGACTGTCCAGAACTGGTCAGCGAATATCCTCAATCTTGTCACCAAGCGGGCATACGTTGAGAAAAACGCCATCATGGAATGGATCGATGGAAATATCGGATCCCATCTTAATATGAAATACCCGGCCTGCATCCTGGCGGGTGAATATGCCAAAGGCGTCTGCATCTCGATCGCTGTCGGTTCCAACAGGCAGTTTCAGGATGCCGGTGCCAAGATGATCCATCTGGCTCCGCATACTTCTTCAACGATCATCTCCAAATCGCTGGCCAGAACAGGAGGCAAAGTCAATTATCGGGGCACCGTTTCGATGTCGGATAAGGCCAACTATTCGAAAGCCAAAGTTGAATGCGATACGCTGCTTCTTGATGATGTTTCTTCTTCGGACACGATCCCGACCAACATCATCGCCAATAACACCTCGACGATCGAGCATGAGGCTACGGTATCCAAGATCTCTGAGGAACAGCTGTTCTATCTGATGTCAAGGGGCTTAAGCGAGCAGGAGGCCACGCAGATGATCATTCTCGGCTTCATCGAACCGTTCACCAGAGAACTGCCGATGGAGTATGCCGTAGAACTCAATCAGCTGCTGAAAATAAACATGGAAGGAGCTATAGGATAGCTCCTTTAAACTGTATAATAGTGTTATGTATCTGATCGAAGCCTTTGTCACAAATGCCTCATTAAACGTCAATAAGCCATTTACTTACTTTTTTGATCATGATATAGAAAAATTCTGCAGGATCAGGGTCATCTTCAACAGAAAGCCGAACGTGGCTCTAGTCGTAAACTCTTATCATACCGACAGACAGATCTCAGATATCAATGAGGAAAACGGATATAGACTGCAGAGAGTTATGGAGATAATCGATGAGAGGCCTGTCATATCTCAAGAACTCTACGATCTGGCGGTATGGATGTCCAAAACGACGATCTCGCCGCTGGTTTCGTGTCTGAATTCGATGCTGCCGAAAACCTATAAGACTACACTTAATATCGGAAAGATCAGATATATCACAAAAATTAAGAAAAACGACGGTGATTTTTGTCTGAGCAAAAGACAAAGGGAAGTGTATGAACAGGTCGAAACGGGAATGACCTATGGCGAAGTATTGAAACTCAGTTCTTCAATACCGAAAAAACTGATCGAGATCGGCGCTTTGGAAAAGTATGAAGAAGAACTGTCATATGTGAATTCAAGGATAGACAGGACGGCTTTCAAGACTCTGACCGATGATCAGCGCAAGGCCTATGACGGACTGATCAGTACGGATAAACTGGTGTCATTGCTTTTCGGCGTGACCGGTTCGGGAAAGACGGAAGTCTATCTGCACCTGGCCAGGCATTATCTTTCTTTAAACAAGGATGTCCTGATTCTGGTTCCGGAGATATCTCTTACACCGCAGATGATCGAGAGAGTCAAACAGCGTTTTGACGATGTAGTCTTCTATCATTCTGAACTGAGTGATCAGGAGCGCTATGAACAGTATAAGCGCGTCAAAGACAGGGAAGTCCGTATCGTTGTAGGTACCAGAAGTTCGATATTTCTTCCATTCAGCGATCTGGGGCTCATCATCATCGATGAGGAACACGATTCATCATACAAACAGGACAACGCTCCCTGCTACCATGTGCGCAATGTGGCGATAAAAAGGGCACATGACCACGGCGGCAAAGTGCTGCTTGCTTCAGCTACGCCTTCCCTTGATTCGTACAGCCGGGCTTTGAAGGGCGATTATCAGCTGCTTCAACTGAAAAACAGGATCAACATGTCTCTTCCGCAGATCGAGATCATCGATCTGAACAGATCCGTAAAAAAGGATCAGTCGTATATCATTTCAAGAAGACTGAAAGATGAGATCGATGCGACATTAAAAAACAGTAAACAGGCCATAATCCTGCTCAACAGAAGAGGCTCTTCACCGATCGTCAGGTGTTCTGAATGTTCTGCAACACTGATGTGTCAGGACTGTGACAGTCCTTTGAACTATCATAAGGATATCGGTCTATTGAAATGCCATCAGTGCGGGCGGACTTATGAGCTCCCTAAGGTGTGTCCTAACTGTCATAAAGATTCTCTGATCTTCTACGGTTTTGGAACCAAGAGAGTCGAAGAAGAACTGGGGAAATATTTTCCTGAGGCAAGGATCGCCAGAATGGACCGTGATTCGGTAGGGAAGAAGGGCTCTCATGGTGCTATTCTGAAGAGGTTTGAACAGCGTCAGATCGATATCCTGATCGGAACCCAGATGATCGCCAAAGGGCTTGATTATCCTGATGTGACTCTGGTAGGTATCCTCAATGCCGATGCGGGCCTCATGCATCAGGACTACAATTCCGCAAAGGTTACTTTCGATCTGCTCATGCAGGCTTCAGGAAGATCAGGCAGGGCTGAGGATAAGGGAAAGGTCCTGATCCAGGCTTTCAATACGGAGCACTATGCCTTGAAGGCTGTGCTGAATCAGGACTACAGCTATTTCTACAACATTGAGATGAATTATCGCAACAAGACCAAGTATCCGCCTTATTCGCATATCGTTGAGATCATCCTTTCCGATGTGAACCAGGATAGACTTGACCGTTCGGTAAACAGGATCTATGATCTGATCGAACCTCTTAAGTACCGTAAATACCGGCCATACAGCCTGAACAGGATCCAGAAGCTCTACAGGACGAGGATCCTGATCATGGACAGGGATCTGATCGGAATAATCAACGATCTGCATTCCGTAATAGATACTTACACTGCGGAATCCGGACTTTCGCATGTTAAAATTGATGTTGATCCATTATATCTAGAATGAAACAGAGAGAACTGGCATTAAATATACTGAATAAGACCATCGCAGACGAATCGTATTCAAATCTTCTGATGCGAAGGGAACTGAACAGGATCGAACCGATCAAGCGGGCTTTTGTGACCAATCTGGTCAACGGCGTACTTAGAAAATACGAATTTCTCAATTATCAGTTTATAGAGGACATCGATTCCAAGACATCATTGAGAGTAAGACTGATCCTGTGCATGGCCATGTTTGAAAGATTCGTATTGAAGCAGGAAGACTATGTCGTAAACAATGAATACGTTTCCCTGGGACGCAACAAATACGAAAAGGCTTTTATCAATGTTCTGCTCCATAAGCACAGCTCATTGAAGCGCTCCCCTGATCCTGATGTCAATGCCTGTCTGCCTAAATGGATCTACGATCTGTTGAGCAGGCAATACAGCCAGGATGATTTCAGAAAGATCCTTTCCGTCTATCAGAGGATCCCGAAGACCTATTATCGCATCAACAGGAAGAAATGCGTCATCGAGGACTTAAGACACCTGGGTATAGAAGAGGTTAATGAAGACAGCTTCTGTTCGGAAAACAATCTTCTTAAAACCAGAGAATACCGTGACGGCCTTTTCTATGTTCAGGATGTCAATTCGTCAGCTCTTTACAGACATCTTGATCTCAAGGAAAAGGACACGTTGCTGGATGTGTGCTGCGCCCCGGGCTCAAAGCTTTTCAACTGTCTGGATATTTTAAAACCGCAGAACTGCTATGCCAACGACCTGCACTATCACAGGGTGGAACTCATTAAGAAGATGGCGGAAAAACTGGGCTTTTACGGTATCAACTATCTCAATCTTGATGGCAGAGAGATCAAGGACTGCATAAATCTCAGATTCGACAAGATCCTGCTTGATGCACCATGCTCAGGGCTGGGCGTCATTGGAAGAAAACCGGATCTCAAATTCCACATCAGACCTGAAGATCTCGATGAACTGCAGGTATTGCAGTATCAGCTGCTTTCAGCGATGGATGAGATCCTGATGAACGGGGGTATACTTCTGTACTCGACCTGCACGCTGAACAAAAAGGAAAACGAAAAACTGATCCGGAAATTCCTTTCGGAAAATGATGAATACATACTTATGGAAGATGAGACGATCATCAATGAACTTGGTGACTGTTTCTACTATGCCAAGATGAAGAAGGTGGGATAATGACTTCGATCTATGATCTTTCCATGAATGATCTGCAGGACTATCTGAGCGAAAAAGGACTCAAGCCTTTTCATGCCCGGCAGATATTCAGATGGCTCTATGACAAAAGAATAAGCGATTTTGATGCGATGAGCGATATCTCCAAAAAGCTGATCGAACAGCTAAGAGAGGACTTCTCGATAAACCCGCTGAAGATCGTCACATCCCAGACTTCCAAGGACGGAACGATGAAGTTTCTTTTTGAAATGGATGACGGTGCCTTGGTTGAATCGGTACTGATGGTGTTCGATTACGGTTTTTCAGCCTGTCTTTCATCACAGGTCGGATGCAATATGGGCTGTGCCTTCTGTGCCTCGGGCTTGCTTAAAAAACAAAGAGATCTCTCTGCCGGAGAGATCGTTGGCCAGGCACTGATGATCCAAAGGCAGCTTGATCTTCGTGGAGAACGTTTAGGCAATATCGTCATAATGGGGACCGGAGAACCTTTTGACAATTACGATAACGTCATGAAGGCTCTAAGCATCATCAATGATCCTTACGGCCTGGAGATCGGCTCCCGTCACATCTCCATTTCTACCTGCGGACTGGTGCCGGGAATAATGCGCTTTGGAAAAGAACAGCTGCAGTATAATCTGGCGATCTCCTTGCATGCGCCTAACGATGAGCTCAGAGATAGTCTGATGCCGGTAAACAAGGCCTATCCTTTGAATGAACTCTTCAAGGCTTTGAAAGAATATTCGCAGCTGAACAACCGCCGTCTTACTTTTGAGTATCTGCTGCTTAAAGGTGTCAACGATCAGGATATCCACGCCAGGCAGATCAGGGAACTGCTTAAGGGTTTGAATGCCTATATCAACCTGATCCCTTACAATACCGTCAAGGAAAAAGACTTCCAGTCCAGCAGCGAAGAAGATGCACTGCATTGCTATGATCTGCTCAAGAAAAACGGCGTAGCCGTCACATTGAGGCAGAAAAAAGGCGATGATATCGATGCGGCCTGTGGTCAACTCAGGGCTAATAGTCTAAAATAAGCTTATGGAATATTACTGTATTACCGATGTCGGTCTGATCAGAGAAAAGAATCAGGATTCATACATTGCCGTAGAAAACGACTATGGCGATTTTCTTTTTCTGGTGGCGGACGGGATCGGAGGCGGCAAGGCCGGCGAAGTTGCAAGCGGGGAAGTCATCAAGTATTTTGATTTCACCTTCAGACAATCCGGCAGATTCACGGCTGTCGAAGATATCATCAGTTTCCTGAACTTTCATGTCAATGCCGTAAACAGACATGTCTATGACCTGTCCGTGAAATATGCGGAATATGAAGGCATGGGCACGACTCTTACCGGTTTCATGGTTACTGCTTTAGGCAGCTTCGTGCTCAACTGTGGTGATTCAAGAGTCTATGGCTTTTCCGATGATATCATGATCCGTCTGACCAATGATGATACTTTGATAAACAGACTGCTTTCGGAAGGCAAGATCACCTATGAGGAGTCTTTGAATCATCCTCAGCGCCATTATCTCGTAAGGGCCATCGGCGTCGGCGAAAAAGTCAAAGCCGATGTACATCAGATAAAGGATATGGATTATCTTCTGGCCTGTTCAGACGGTCTGCATGGCTATGTGAGCGATGAAGAGATAAAAACGATCATACTGGATAAAGAAAAAAGCGTTGCCCAGAAAACGATCGATCTGAAGGATCTTTCGCTGCTGAAGGGCGGCTATGATAATGTGACGGTTGTTCTAGCGAGGATGAAGCAAGATGTCTAATACGATCGGAAACCGTTATGAGATCCTGAAGCTTCTCGGCAGAGGCGGTATGGCTGATGTATACCTTGCTTTTGACGTGATCCTAAACCGTCATGTGGCGGTCAAGATCATGAAATCAGATATGGCCGATGATGATCTGGCCAGGGAAAGATTCAGAAGAGAAGCGGAAGCAGTCACCAAGCTTTCCCATCCGAACATCGTGGATGTCTATGACGTCGGTGAAGACGGTGATCGAAACTATATCGTCATGGAATATGTCAAGGGCTATACCCTTAAACAGCTCATCAAGAAAAGAGGACCGATCCCTTATAAGGAAGCGGTCTGGATGATGAAGCAGCTCGCAGGGGCTCTTTTGGAAGCTCATCGCAACAACGTCATACATCGCGATGTGAAATCGCAGAATGTCCTCATCAAGGATGACGGAACGATAAAGCTTTCCGACTTCGGTATCGCTTTGGCGAGCGGTTCGATCCAGATCACGCATGAAGATTCGGTGATCGGTTCAGTTCATTATCTGGCTCCTGAACTTTCCAAGGGCAAACAGGCGACGATGCAGTCGGACATCTATTCACTGGGTATAGTTTTCTATGAACTGCTGGTCGGTGATGTGCCGTTCAAGGGAGACACACCGGTGCAGGTAGCGCTCAAGCATATAAAGGAAGAGATCCCTTCGGTCCGCAGCATCGATCCGAATATTCCGCAGTCAGTTGAAAACATCGTCATCAAGGCTACAGCCAAGAATCTGAACAACCGCTACAAGAATATCGCT
>CADCPE010000110.1 GCA_902803275.1 uncultured Erysipelotrichaceae bacterium | reverse complement strand
CCTTTCCCATCCCTTTGATTTTCGCAAGATCGCTGCTGTTCCAGACAGCGTCATGATCTTCGATGCATACATCGAAACCGATGATCGTCAAGGGGATCTTTGAATCGATCAGGATGCCATAAGCTTCCGCATCGACATAAGTATTGAATTCCGCCACCGGCGTGGTATTCCCTTTGCCGAAACCGGAAGTGCCCATCGAATAGATGTGCTTTGTCTTGCGCATTGTTTCTTTATCCCTGAGGACCGCCTTCGCAACGTTGGTTGCCGGCCCCAGCATGACAATCTCGACTTCCTCCGGATAACGGTCTGCCGCATCCAATATGAAATCGACCGCGTCCTTTTCTTCGTGTTTCCGATGCGGATGGATCAGATCGAGATCTCCCATGCCATCATCACCATGGACGTTCTCTGCCGTCACCAGTTCCCGGCAAAGCGGAGCATCGCTTCCTTTGTATACCGGAACATCTTTGCCGCACACCTCTACCGTCATCAGGACGTTCTTTGTTGCCATATCGACATGCACGTTGCCGCTGACCGTAGTAAGGCCAAGCACTTCGACATCGCTATCGCCCAGTGCCGCTATGATGGCTACCGCATCATCGGAGCCGCCATCGGTATCTATGATCAATTTACGCATGACTTCACCCTCCTATCTCTAATCATATAAACTATAATGGAATTAGAAAAGGTCAGATGACCCAGATGCCAAAAATACCGGAAGACATCAGATATGAGATCAGGACATTTGATCGGGGCGAAGAGATCCTCGACGGCTTTTCGGAGAACGAAAATCTTTTTATTGTACTGGAAGGTTCTGCCGATGTTTTTTATTACAGCGAAGAAGGCGACATCATGCACATTTACCGCTACAAACGGGGCGATATCTTTGGCGAACTTGAACTTTTCGGAAGCAACGCTCTGCCGTTTCCGGTCAAAGCCGCCGAAAACCTCATGGCAGCTGCGATCCCTAAAGATCAGGTCGTAGCCTGGATCAGAAAAGACCTGGATTTCTCCCTCTTTCTTCTCAAGAAGATGTCTGAAAAGCTGATCAAAAATACCGGCAAACGTACCGAATTGCGTTATCTCAGCGGCAAGGAACGCTATCTGAAAGCGATGGACAGACACTGCCTCATCGGAGATCTTGCGACGCTCACCAAAAAAACAGCTCTGCTACGAGACTTCGCTGCCCTTAAGAAGTCTCAATCGGATCATCAGAGACTGCAGCGATACTTATCAATACAAAAACAGAGGTTTCTTCCGTGTAAACAATAGTTAAGCGTCTTGAACTATTATAATATGTTAGAATGAGGACAGAAAGGAATCCTGTGATGAAAAAATTATTTAGTCTTATCTGTATCTTGCTGCTGCTTGTCGGCTGCGCAGGCAAACCCGCGGAAGAAAGCCAGACTGAACAGCAGCCTGAAGAAGAACCTGTCGTCGAGGCGGTAACACTTATTGAAACGACTGTTCCTTCCACAAGCAGAGATGCTGCTATTCCTGCTTATTTCACCGTACCTAAGGACGCTCCGACAAACATGGCTGTCCTGATCCACGGTCACCATGGCAACCACAACGAATGGGGAGGCTATGATGTACTGGCCAACGGTCTGGCTGAAAACGGCATATTGGTCGCAGAACTTGATTTTGCCGGCTGTGGCGCTTCTACGGAAGACTACACCAACAATGCCATGTCTTTCATGTGCAACGATGTCCTGGATGTCATCAATTATGCCAAAGAAAACTATGGCGTCAAGAAAGTCGGCGCTATGGGCTATTCAATGGGTGGCAGAATCGTCTGCCAGATGCTGATCGAAGACATGATTCAATTCGATGCGATCGCGTTTGTCGCTCCGGCCGTATCTCTTGCCAATATGATTGACATGTTCGGCGGACAGGAGAACTACGACATGATGAAAGACACCATCAAAGGCACCACCGACATGTATCCGTTCCCTGGCGCTTTCGGCGAACAGCTGCTTTCCAACGAATTCTTCAACGATCTGGAAAAGTATGGCGAAGATATGGCAGAACTTGCTGCCGCAAAATACAGCGGCAAGTCTTTGACCATCTATTCCACGGATGATTTCATCGTCGATCCGGCCGTGTCTCAGCACACTGCCGATGTTTTCGGATCGACCACTGTCGTTGTCAACAATCTGAGCCATTCCTACTGCTTCTATGGCGAAGATCCGACAACAGTCAATGCT
>CADCPE010000109.1 GCA_902803275.1 uncultured Erysipelotrichaceae bacterium | reverse complement strand
TGTCGAGCTGATGAATGACATGGGATACGATATCGTGACCTATGGAAACCATGAATTCGACTATGGCCTGGATCAGCTTTCAAAGCTTATCAAACAGATGGATTTTGAAACGGTCGCTTCAAATGTTGTCTATACCGGTACAAAAGAGAATATCTTCAAGGATGTCCCTGAATACATCATCAAGGAAATAAACGGGATCAGGATCGGCTTTATCGGTATCCTGACACCACGGTCACTCACTTCATCTACACCTGTTTTCTTCAAGGAAAATGATGAATTCGTCTATGACTTCTATGCAAAAAACGAAGGACGTGATCTGTTTGATAAAGTACAGAGCGTCGTTGATGAAGCAAGAAAGCATGGTGCAGAATATGTTGTTGCCTTGTCTCACCTTGGCTCTGAAGATAAATCAGGTCCATACAACTCTGTTGCGCTGATTGCCAATACGACAGGCATCGATGTCGTGCTTGACGGGCATTCACACTCGATCATTGTTGAAGACAAATACCCAAATAAAAACGGTGAGGATGTGATCCTTTCTTCAGTCGGCACAAAACTTGAAGAAGTCGGAACGCTGATCATTGATACTGAAGGCAATATGACGACCATACATATGGCGGAATATGCAGACAAGGACAGCGAGATGGAAGATAAAGTCGCTGCTGTATCCGCCAGGATCGACGACATCCTGAGCGAGTCTCTTGGAACAAGCGAATATCCCTTGTATGTTACCGATGATGAGGGGATCAGGATGGTCCGAAGCAGAGAGACCAACTGCGGCGATTTCGTCGCTGATGCCTATCGCTATGTGATGGGCACGCAGATCGCTGTCGCCAATGCCGGCGGTGTCAGAGCAAATATTCCGGCCGGTGTTCTTACCTATAACGATCTTTTCAGCATCACGCCGTTCCAGAACCATGTCGCAAGTGCCTATGTCAGCGGTCAGCAGATCCTGGATGATCTTGAGATCGCCTGCCGCAAGACTGAAGCCTTATACAAGTTTGACGGGAATGCCGTAGGGGAAAACGGTGGATTCCGTCAGGTATCGGGACTGAAGTATACGATCGATACATCGATCGAATCGCCTGTCATCGTAGATGAGAACAATTTCTTTGCCGGCTTCAGTTCAGATGCAAGGAGAGTAAAGGATGTCTATGTTCTGGAAGGCGAGGAATATGTACCGCTTGAAAAGGATAAGATCTATACCATCGCTTCAACCGATTATGTCCTATTCGCATCGGGCGATGGCAGCTCGGTCTACAGCACCTCTGAACCGATCGTCGCATCAGGCATGAGCGATGTTGAAGCCTTGAAACAGTACTTCACTGAAGTAGGCATCAGCGAACAGTATAAGACAATTCAGGATCGCATAACCGTGAAATAGCAGAACCTTAACCGGATCGTGATGATTCACGGATCATTGTTTCTTTCCAACTGTTTCCTTTATGGAAACCATATACGGTTAAAGATGTTTCTGGTCTGAAACATATCTGATTAAACTGCACGATCACTAATACGGGCAGTTTTCTTTTGTTATCTGGAAAATCCGATCAAGAAACAGATAAACCGTCTAAAAAAAAAACAGAAAATGGATAGGATATTTGATTGATTTAAGTATAAAATATTATATAAGGATGAGTTCTGTCCTTTTAAGTTTTTTTGCATGAGTTTATTCAAGAAAAACATGGTTGTGATGCTGGTATGCCTGCTGATGACAGGCATTTTCGGTACAGCCATTACAACTGAGACCGTTTCAGCAGACGACGTCACTTATGACCGCAATCATCTGCCAACGCTTGTGTATAACGCTGATTCTTTAGGCAGCAGGATCTCACAGGCACTGGATGACAGCACCAAGTATTTCGGTCCTTTAGGGTCAGACAGCCATATCTGGTTTGGCGATATCAGCAATTACAACATAAATGACGGATATCATGGCGATGCCTACTGGCGAGTAGTTGACAAAGACAGCAGTTATAACGGCAACCCGGGAAAGATGTTTCTGACCAGTGAATTCACTTTTACTTCTGTAAGAAGCGAAAAGGGCGCCATGGAGACCACTTATCGTCTGTTATTCAATGATATTGAAAAAACGGCCATAAGCGCCGAAGGTCATACGCCGACAAGGACTGAGAATTTCCAGTTCCGTCATCCGACCTGGGAATATAATACGGATGTAGTCGATTTTGAGGATGATAAAACGAGACTGTTCTCGCTTTCGATCGATGAACTTCAGCAGCATTTCAGCAACGAAATGCCGACATACAGAGGCTCCACTTCAAGAAGCAACGCTGAGTCAGCTGCCTATGCGCTTAATAAACGGCAGTATACTATAGATCTGAGAAATGAAGCCGAACAATACTGGCTGCGTCAGCGTGGCTATTATTATTCCTGGGATATTATCTCCGGTAAAACTCTATATTTAGAAGGTTTGGGAAATGTTTCCAATGAATATTCCTGGAGCGATTATATAGTAAATATCAACAAATACAGCTGCGGAACCAGACCGTCGTTCACTCTTGATCTTTCAAAAGTACTTTTCATGTCTTTGGCTAAAGATTCGGATGGCGTCAAGTCTACACAACTGGGTTTAAGAGAAGTCGAGACTTTTGAACGCGATAGAAAGTATGGCGAAGACTGGAAACTGACGCTCCTTGATGGCACCAGAGAGCTGAGCGTTGACAGCGCTGCATATACCGATAATACTCAGAAAAATGTAAAGATCCGTTACAGCAGCAGTGCCACTTTAGGAGACAGCGATTATATCAGTGCTTTCATCACGGATGAAAACAATATGGTCAAATACTACGGCAGAGTTCTGAAGCTCACCGGCAGCAACAGTCCAAGCGGTGAATTCACACTGG
>CADCPE010000108.1 GCA_902803275.1 uncultured Erysipelotrichaceae bacterium | reverse complement strand
TTTTAATTCATATGTTTCCAGCATCCTGTCATAGCTGCTGATGGCTTTTTCAAGGTGATCGAGGAAATCATCCATCTTATACATTCCATCTTCATTCGGGGTCAATCCCTCAAATTCAAAGGTATAGAACTCAGGCGGATTGTTCAGATCATGAATGGAGATGTTTCTTAACTGATCTATAGAATCATAGACTAGTCTTACTCTGATGAATTCTTCATTTTCCCTTTTCCATTTTTCAAACAGGACTTTTGAACCGATCGGTGTCCTTTTTTCTATGGCGTCAGGCAAAGAGTAATCCTTGACACTTAGTGCTCCAAGTACCGAAGCGATGTTTGAGTCGTGACCGCAAAGGAAGGAGAAGATCCTGTTCTCGTTGTTGAGTTCGCTGTCTATTTCCTTAAGAAGAGGATGAGCGATATTCCTGGAAACAAGATCACTTGTATACAAAACATCCGAGAAGACATCCTTGATCGATGCAATGGCTTCCCAGTCTTCAGCAGTGAGTTCATGGTTGAAGGCTGCGGCCTTTTCATCGCTTTGTTCATAATACTGAAGTACCAGGGCATCGGCCAGGGAGGTTGCGTTTCGAAGAGCACCTTTGAGGTTCGGCTCGTTATCTAAAGGCATGACTATCTCATCGCTGTCCAAAGTGAAATCTTTTATTTCACCGTTTTTATATGCATCGGAATCCTTGAAATCCAGAACATCCATAAGCAGATTGTATTCGTTTGTCAGGTCTTTGAACTTGGCTTTCATCTGTCTGGTGGCATCTTCGATGTATCTGTCGGAAACAAAAGTCAGTTTAGGGGTAAAGACAGGATCCATCTTGTCGTATTCGATCTGAACGATGATATCGCTGTTGGCTACCGGAAGAAAGCCGCTGGAGAAATACTGAGCTGTTGCGATAGTTCGCTGCTTGGCGTTGGCATAGAACCTGACCTCGTCACCTTGAGGACGATAGTTATCTTCCATCAGTCCTTCTGAGATCAGCCACTTTCTGAAATACTGACCCATCGCCGTTTCCAGCATGCCGCCTCTTAAAGAGAGTTCAGAGGCATTGGAAGACCATTCAAACCAGGTGTGCGGCGTAGCAGAGTCCAGTAGTGAACCTTTGGTAGATAAAGGGGCACGGATGTTGTGACGGCTTAAGACGACGACTTCTTCAAGCTGATAGCCATCATCGGCACTGACACCAACACCACCTGTAAAAAGTGTAAAGATGATACTTGCGACAATAAAGATTTTTAGATTAAATATGCTTTTCTTCTTCATGATTTAATTCTAGCATCTAATCAGAAAAACAGAACCGCACTTTGTTAGAATATAGATGAACAGGAGATAGAAAAGATGAAAGATAACAATTGTGCTTATTGTGTCGGTGGAGAACTGCTGGACAAGTTTGGCATCAAGATCTGTGATCTGAGTGTCAGCCAGCTGGTCCTATTCAAGGAACAGAGCCACAGAGGCAGATGCGTCGTTGCCTATAAGGACCACGTCAGTGAACTGGTAAACATCAGCGAAGAAGAAAGAACGGCTTTCATGAACGACGTAGTCAGAGTTTCCAATGCCATTCATAAGGCTTTCAATCCGGACAAGGTAAACTACGGTGCCTATGGTGATACGGGCTGTCACCTGCATATGCACCTGGTACCTAAATACAAGGATGGATTTGAGTGGGGCGGAACCTTTGAGATGAACCCGGGAAAAACATTCCTTACTGATGAGGAGTATCAGGAGATCATCGATAAGATCAAGGCAAATCTGTAGGATCATTACCTAAAAGACAAGAAAGGCTGAAAAAGCCTTTTTATAATGGACTGTTACAGCTTGTGGTAAGATGACTGAAAAGACATGAATAAAAAGACATTTAAGGAAGCACTGAAAGATTCATTGAACATTCTGCCGGGATATATCGTGCTGGGCATCGGGTTTGGTGTGCTTTTAAAAGCCAAGGGATATGGTTTTGCGATGTGTCTTTTCATGAGCGGGCTGATCTATGCCGGAAGCATGCAGTATGTGGGGATCGATCTTTTAAGCAACGGGGCGTCGCTGATCACCGCTTTCCTCATGACGATCATGGTCAACATCAGGCATCTGTTCTATGGTATAGGCATGCTCAGGGAATATCAAAGCCTCAAAAAACACAGGATCTACAACATCTTCGCCTTGACTGATGAGACATTTTCGATCGTCTGCAACAAGAAAGCCGAAGACAAAGACTACTATTTCTTCTTGTCCCTGCTGAACCATTCATACTGGATCACAGGTTCTCTTATCGGCAACATACTGGGTGATGTCTTGCCGTTTGATTACACAGGTATCGATTTTTCGATGACAGCCTTATTCATCGTCATTGTGGTAAGCCAATGGGAAAACAGTAAAGACCATCTTCCGGTAATGCTGAGTTTTGCAGTCTCGCTTATCTGCCTGGCAGTTTTCGGCAGCAATGATTTTCTGATCCCGTCAATGGTCTGCATCATCGTTTCTCTGTTTGTCTTAAGAAAGATCAGAGGTGATACTGATGCATAGCTGGCTGATCGTCATCGTCATATCTCTGACTACCATCGCCATAAGGTTTCTGCCGTTTGTCCTGTTTAAAAACAGGACCCCGTCTTTTATCATGTATCTGGGCAAAGTGCTGCCGATGTGTGCCATGGCGATGCTGGTGGTGTACTGCCTGAAAGATGTAAGTCTTAAAAGCGCAGAAAGTTTTGCCCCGTCATTGGTTTCAGGAGCGATCGTCATCCTTACCTACAAGTGGAAACATAATACAGGCATCTCGATCTTAAGCGGAACGATAATATATATGCTTCTGGTGCAGTATTTTTTCCGCTAGTCTTGTATAATACAGGAGAAAAGACATAAAAGGAGAATTATTCAGTGAGCGTAAAAATAGTAACGGATTCCGGAAGTGACATCTCGCAGGCAAGAGCCAAGGAAATTGGAATAAAAGTATTACCACTTACATTCAGATTCGGAACAGAGGAATATCTTGACGGTGTGACGATGACACCGAAAGAGTTCTATGACCGACTTGAAAAGGAAGCAGAACTTCCCAAGAC
>CADCPE010000107.1 GCA_902803275.1 uncultured Erysipelotrichaceae bacterium | reverse complement strand
TGCTGAACACATCATCGACATTGCGCAGCTGCTGCTTCTCGACTTCTTTGACAAGCTCGAACATATCGATCTGGTTGTTGTTCGCCATGGTTAATCCTCCTTGTTGAATGGAGTTTCTACATATCCATCCTGTTTCAGCAAAGACTGCAGGGTATTGATATCCGCATTGAGATTCATGTAATCCGCTTCATGCAGAGAATTATAGATGATCTTCAATGCTTCGTTGATCAGCTTGATCGTCTTGACCAGCTGGGTCTCGCATTTCTTGAAATCATCGCCTTTGATCGGCGAATCGGAAAGACGCTTGTAATCGGTCAGGATCCCTTCCAGGATCGGCAGATAGTATTCATAAAGCTTGTTCAACTTCGGATCGACAGTTCCATCTTCGCGGTCGACGACATCGATCTGTTTCAGCAGGTCGCAGGTCTGATAGAGGCCATTGGTGACTTCTTCGTTGTTCAGACCGTTATTCAGGCTGTTGATCTTATCGATAAATTCATCCGCTTGAGAGAAAGCATTCGCTTTCTTTTCTTCTTTCTTTTCCTTCTTCTTGCTGTCATCCTGTTTCTTCTTGCCGGCTTCTGTCATCGCCTTAAGATCCCGTTTGGTGACCTTGCCTAAGGCTTCGATGATCTTCTCATAGGCACCGGGATAGCTCTTCTTCAGCTCGGAAAGCTGGCAGATCTTTTCATCCTTGTAGCAGACATAAAGATTGTCGACCGTGCTGTAGATCCCTGATTTCGTGCACAACGAAACATCATCGAACAGTACGAAAGAAACATTGTTCTTGTAGTAATCGCTGAATACTTTATCGATGCTGTTGAGCTTGGCATTCCGGACATTGCTCTGGGGGTAAGTGTAAGTCGTCGCCTTTCTCTGTCGCGTATTGCTGAAGCCAAATAGATTCTGGAACAGTTTCGCAAAACCAAAGCCTACCAGTCCGAAAACGATCAACGGCATGAAATAATAAAGCAGATCGATTCCATAATCGATCAGATCAAACATCATGATAAATAGGATGAATCCGAAGATTCCTAATCCACCGCGTCTTCTTCTCATAGCATAAATAATTATATCATCATAGAGTATCAAAAGTGTGCTAAATTGATAGGAAAATACATTAGTTCTATTTTATTTCATATATAATAATATATAAGGAGGTATTGGATATGAGCAAATTTGACGATACTGTAAAAGAAATGGAATCTCAGGTCAAGGAACTGGAAGATGATCTGGCTGGAGAGATCGATAAGCTTGATGAAGAAGGCAAACAGAAGGCCAAGGCTTTGGTAGAAAGAACCGAGGAAGCCATCCGTTCATCTATTGAAAAAGTCAGGACAGTCATCACCAATGTCAAGGAAGATGAAAAGCTTGATGAATTCTTAGATAAAGTAAAAGCCAAATCGATGGAAGCTGTCGATTTTACCAGAGAGAAGGTTCAGGAACTGACAGCCAAGAAGGAAGAGTCGGAGAAGACGCTGGATGATGCCAGCAATGATATCATGGGTGTTTTCGATAACATCAAGGAATCCGAAACTTTGAAGAAGACGGCAGAATTCCTGGGCGATATCAGCAAGAAGATCAATGAATTCTTCGAAAGACCGGAAGTCAAGGAAGCGATCGATAAAGCCAAGATCAAGACGGTCAATATCGCTGAAAAGGGTGTCGAAGGTTTGAAGAAAGTCTTGAATACCGAAGAGATCGAACAGGCCAGAAGAGCGGTCGAAGAACAACCGGAAGAGACTGTCGAAGAACCGAAGGAATAATCCAAAGAGATTTCAAAACGAAAGGATCCGTGAGGATCCTTTTTTGTGTTTTTATAGTTTGGTCAGTTTCCCGTCTTTCAGCAGGACCCGCTGGTCGGACATGGAGCTGACCGAATCGGAGTGCGTGACGACGATGATGGTTTTCCCGTACTCATGGGCAAGATCCTTGAAGATGCCGATGATCTCTTTTTCCGTCGCCGTATCCAGATTGCCGGTCGGCTCGTCGGCAAAGATGAGATTGACATTGCTGGCAAGCGAACGGGCGATCGCCACACGCTGCTGCTCGCCGCCGGAGAGCTCGGCGGGAAGACGCTTTTCGCGCCCCTCGAGACCGACGAGCTCGAGC
>CADCPE010000106.1 GCA_902803275.1 uncultured Erysipelotrichaceae bacterium | reverse complement strand
CAATTTCGATCATATCAAATTAAAAACAGGGATCTATCTCAGCGAATAGATCCTTTTTCTATATAGCGGATCCAGTTCTGTATAATAAAAAGATAGATATGGAAAGATTTGCGTTTATCACACTTAGAGATGATCCGTCCCGCAAAGACATGGCGGCAGAATGGTTCCACAGCAAATGGGGCGTTCCAAAAGAAGCCTACCTGGAGTGCATGGAGCGCTATCTGAAAAAAGAAACAGAATACGGATGGTATCTGTGCATGGATGGCGATAAGATCGTCGGGGGAACAGGCGTCATCGAGAATGACTTTCATGACAGAAAAGACCTCTACCCGAATGTCTGTGCCGTGTATACGGAACAAGAGTATCGCTGCAAGGGCATTGCCGGTCATCTGCTTGATATGACAGTAAATGATCTGAAAGCCAAAGGCATTACACCTGTCTATCTGGTTACAGATCATACCGGTTTCTATGAAAGATACGGTTGGGAGTTTTTCTGCATGGTCAAGGCACAGGGAGAAGAAGGCCTTTCAAGGATGTATATCCATCGATAGATACATGTTTAAAAGAATGAGTATCAGCTGTTATGAATAAAGATACACTTGATATCCTGGCTGATACCATATCTGATGTTGGTTCATGGCGATGGCGGCTTATTAAAGATGACATGAGCAAGCTAAAGTTTCGTGATGTGCAGCTCCATGATGGATCAAAGCTTGAGTAAGGCAACCATATTGCATCTGTTCTGGCCGTCCGTTTCTATGGCCGTTGCTTTGTGATGTTCCCGGATAATCTTGATGAGGCTGACGGCTGATTGTTTTAGCCTGCGGATATTTTATTGAAAAAATGTATTGACCTTGCAGTAAACTGCAATGATACAACATACTCAGAAAGGAGGTTTCTGATATGACAATCAAGGAATTTGCCCGTCTTTGTGGATGCAATCCCCAGACCCTGCGCTATTATGATCGCGTTGATCTTCTTAAACCGGTTAAAGTGGATCAGCACAGCGGCTATCGCTACTACGATGAGGAGCAGGCGATCAAGTATGTGAAGATCAAGAACCTGCAGCTGTCAGGATTCTCTATCGATGAGATCAAGGATCTTCTTGATGCCGACAGCGTTACCGTCAATGATGCTTTTACAAGGAAAATCAGACAGCAGGAAGAAAAGCTCATAAAGATCAAAGAGATCCAGCTTTCATATCAGGACGAGATTCAGAGAATGAAAGAAAAGGTACAGGTACTGAAAGATGCGATTTTAAGTTCGATGGCGCAATATGATCCAAAAGATGAATTCGGGATCGATGATGAGGAATATAAGATGATTTTTGATTCCTTTATCGCCTATCTGGAAAATCATGAGTTTTCTAAAGGCGATATTGAACATGATCTGTCCAGCGAGGAAGATGATCCGGCTGATGAAAGAAAATACCTCGATTTCCTGAATGATCCGAATTATGAGATCGTTTATGAGCTTCATGATTGGGGAAGGATAAAGGAAATAGGAGAAGAATTCATAATGCCTGAAGACGGAAGTGACTATCTGCTGCTGTTTGCGCTCACAGAAGACAAACAGAACAAAACGGCATTCGCCATTACGGCACTGTCAATGCTGAGCGGAGTCAATCTGAAAGAGAATGAAAACAGGACTCCTCACAAATACGGCTGCAGCGTCGATTTATCGGATGATGGAAGGAATCATTTCTGGCTCTTGAAGGCAAGATAACAGAAATACAAAACGTATAGTATCGGCATTTTAAAAATCTATTCAACACGAATAGATTTTTAATATCGTTTTAAGCGATGCCGCTATCTGACGATGAGGTCTTCCAGTTTCTTGTTTTTATTCAGGATATTCAGGTCGATATATGTTTCGCCGCCAGTATATCCTTCCAGTTGTCCTCTGTTGAGATACTGCCAGATATACCAGTCATCTTTGTAGTTCCAGCCTAAAGGAGTATACAGACTGGAGATCCATTTCTTATATCCGTCAAATTGTCCCTTCAGGTATTTCTTATATATGTCAGGTCTTGTGTATATCAAAGGTTTGACTCCATATGCTTCTTCGACAGTTTCCAGGAAGATCTTCAATTGGCTTACGACTTCTTCTTTTTCAGGAGGGAACTGTTCTTTGTTGCCGTAGTATTCCACATCGACAGCGGGAATAAGTCTTCCCTTGAGATCATTGCCTACAGTGTTTATGAAGTTTTCTGCCTGGGTTTTTCCTTCACTGTCATAGGAAAAGAAATGATATGCCCCGGCAAGCAGACCGGCTTTTTTGGCGTTCTCCCAGTTTTCATTAAATCTTGGATCCTGCATGCCGCTCCCTTCGCTTGCCTTGATATAGATGAAGCTGATATCCTGCTGCTTCAGTTTGGCCATGTCGATATCCGCCTGATAGGAAGAAACATCGACACCGATCACGCTGTTTCTTTCATCAACAAACCATCTGTTGATGAAGATCTTCTTCTGCTTTGCCAGAAGAAAAACAGTCAGAAATGCAGCTGAGAGTATCAATATCAGGGCAGCCAGTATGACTGCACTCTTTTTGGTTTTGCTTTTCATATACCTCATCTATTATATTGCATGGAATGTGTTTGCACGAAACCGTTTTATACTGACAAGCCGACTGCTTTGGCTGTTTAATAAAGTCACAGTCAGACAGCTGCCTTTTCCTGGTGTTTCTTTGGATTGTATCGTATCGTGATCATGACTGTTGAATTATCGCTTTTGTCTAAACCGATCAAAGATCTTTTCCTGTCATATAGGGAATGCACGATCGAAAAAGATGGACAGATCCTTTTTTATCGCAGATTCCTGTTTAGCTATGAGCGCTGTCGTAGAGTTTCTGTATCTCTTTTGGAAGATGGTCGGGCAGCATCTGATTCAGACGATCTTCATTTCCGTCTTTGATTGCTTTTTCATAGTACCAGCATTTGAATTTCAGCATATCCATCGTCTTCTGAAGCTGTTTCATTTCTTCTTCAACGGCCTTTTTTCTTTTTTCGAAGAGATCCTTTCTTTTTGAATAAGTCGAAGGTCCTTCTACACACCATTTCATGAACTGCTTGATATCCCTGATCTCAAGACCTGAGGCTTTCAGACATTCGATCACTCTAAGCGCTTCAACTTCTTTCTCGGAGAAGCGACGGATCCCTGATCGCCTTTCCATCTCAGGGAAGAGACCTTCCTTGTCGTAATAGCGAAGAGTAGAGATGGGAATATTGAACATTTCGGATATCTGGCCGATCGTATACATGAGTTTACTCCTTATTTTTTTAAAAAACTTGACCTAAAGTCAGGTTTAGGTATTACAGTATGATTGTAAATGAAAAACAGAATTGTTTCAAGGAGATAGGATGGAAAAGGAAAAACTGAAACTGACAGAAGATTGGGACAAGACTTTTTCGAAAAGTGAAAAAGCAGATCATGAAAAAGTGACTTTTATCAATCATTTCGGGATCACCCTCGCCGCAGATTTGTATAAACCCAGGCACTATGAGGGAAAACTTCCGGCAATAGCGGTCTCTGGACCTTTCGGTGCCTGCAAGGAACAGGCTTCAGGTCTGTATGCTCAGACCATGGCAGAAAGAGGCTTTTTGACGATTGCCTTCGATCCTTCTTTCACTGGCGAATCAGGCGGTCATCCAAGAGCCATGCATTCACCGGATATCAATGTCGAGGACTTTCAGGCGGCAGTCGATTTTCTGAGCGTTCACGAGGAAGTCGATCATGAAAAGATTGGCATTATCGGCATCTGCGGCTGGGGCGGTATGGCTCTGCAGACCGCATGTATCGATACCAGAGTAAAAGCGACCGTCACATCCACGATGTATGATATGTCACGTATTGCAGGAAACGGATATTTTGATGAAAATGATAGTAAGGAGGCAAGGAAAGCGGCCAGAGAGGCTATCAATACGCAGCGCACGAAAGATTACCGAAACGGTGAATACAAGCGTCAGGGCGGCGTTGTCGATCCGCTTCCGGAAGATGCGCCTTTCTTTCTTGAATACTATCACGATTACTACAAGACAGAAAGAGGCTATCATCCCCGTTCTCTTAATTCGACAAACGGCTGGAATGCTACGGCGGGAACCTCTTTGATGAATACCCGTTTATTCACATATGCAGGAGAGATCGACAGTGCCGTTTTGATGATTCATGGTGAAAAGGCCCATTCCTGCTACATGAGCAGGGATGCATTCCGGTTATTGAACGGCGATAATAAGCAGCTTCTGATCATTCCGGACGCAGTACATACTGATCTTTATGACGGCGGAGATCGAGGCTATATTCCTTTTGACAGGATCGAAACATTCTTTAGGACTTATCTGAAATGAAATACAGGATCAACAGAAAAACGGGAGACAGGATATCGGAGATCGGTATCGGTTCTTCCTATATGTTTGAAGCAGGGATGGAAGAAGCTGTAAAAGCTTTAAGAAAAGCGGTGGAAGGCGGCATCAACTATTTTGATCTGGCTGCAGGACATGGTGAAAGCTTTCCTATCTATGGTGAAGCCCTGCATGAATACAGGGACAGGATCTACTATCAGATCCACTTCGGAGCTGATTACACCAAGGGCGATTACGGCTGGTCTCTTGATCTTGATACTGTAAAGAATTCGGTTGAATGGATGCTGAAACAGCTGAGGACCGACTATATCGATTACGGCTTCATTCACTGCCAGGATGAATTAAACGACTGGGAGACTTTTAAAAGAAACGGCATCTATGACTATATCCTGCAGCTGAAAGAAAAGGGGATAGTAAGGCATATCGGTCTTTCTTCCCACACGCCGAAAGTGATCAACAGGATCCTTGATGAAGCGGATGTGGATATGCTGATGTTTTCGATAAATCCCGGTTACGACTACGGTCAGGGCGAATATGCCTATGGAGAAGTGGAAGAAAGAGAGAAGATCTACCGAAGATGTGAGAAGGATGGTATCGGCATATCCGTCATGAAACCATTCTCTGGCGGACAGCTTCTGGATGAAAAGACTTCGCCTTTCGGCAAAGCTATGAGTATCTACCAGTGTCTAAAATATGTGCTGGATAAGCCCGGCGTCCTCGTGGCCCTGCCTGGTGCAAAATCCGTAAAGGAAGTGGAAGCTCTGCTGGAATACTATAACAGGAAAGATGAGGAACTTGATTATTCGATCATCTCTTCTTTTGCGAAGATACGCACATCAGGAAGATGTGTCTACTGCAACCATTGCAAACCCTGCCCGATGGGCATTGATATCGGCCTGGTAAACAAGTATTATGATCTTGCCTTGGCAGGTGATGAGATGGCGATCGAGCATTACAAGACGCTGGAAGTTAATGCTTCCGACTGCATTGGATGCGGACACTGTGATTCCAGATGCCCGTTTTCCGTACATCAGTCTGACAGGATGCAGCAGATCAGGGAGTATATGGAAAAAAGATGATGAAGAGAAAGAGGACAACTGTATTATGTTTATTACTGATCCTGCTTTCAGGATGTTCTGATTCAAACGCAGGCGCAAAACAGGAAGAAGATAAGGCGGAAACAGTACAGACATATGATGATGAGGTAAATACAGAGATGAAACTGACTATCAATGAAACAGAAGTTCCGGTGACATGGGAAGACAACGATTCGCTAAGGGTGATCATGGATATGATATCTGATCAGCCTTTGAGCATCCAGATGTCCATGTACGGTGGTTTTGAGCAGGTCGGCGAGCTTGGACAAAGCATCATCAGAGATGACAGGCAGATCACAACGAGTCCTGGAGATATCGTTCTGTATGCAGGAAACAGTATCGTTGTTTTTTACGGTTCCAATTCCTGGGCTTATACAAGGCTCGGACACATCGATCTTTCAGAGGAACGATTAAAAGATCTTCTGGGGAACAGGGATGTGGTAATTGTGCTGTCCAGATAGAAACTTCATCTGGTTTTAACCATTCAGAGTTTTCAAGAAAACATGGGCATATACAGAAGCCTGTCTCTGAGATCTGCAGGTTCTGATACAAGCAGATAAGAAAAGACTTATCAACAAGCGGAATCATTTCCGCTTTTTTTCTGAAGCAGGATCGCGGTATAAACATCATGACTGAACGATCGAAAAACTGAACAAGATACTTAAAACGAAATACACAGTTATCGCGGCCCAGACTGTTGTGAGATAATAGCTTTATATAAATACAGCAGATCGCATTGTTTTAAGAAATAGGTGCGTTCACTTGTATTAAAAAGATATACGAAAAAGATAACTGAGAATATGGACAAGAATAAGATAAAAGATTTCTTCAACGGTTTAGCTTCAGGATGGGATGACGGCATGATCAAAGATGACAGGATCATGAATATCATTCTTGACAATGCCGGGGTTTCAAAAGGGAAAGACATCCTCGATGTCGCCTGCGGTACCGGTGTGATGATCAGCTATTATCTTGAAAGAGGAGTCAGATCCGTTACCGGTGTCGATTTCTCGGAAAAGATGTGTGAGATCGTTTCGGCAAAATTCATCGGAAACAAGAATGTAACGATCATCTGTAAAGATATCGAAGAATTTGAAAGCGATAAGGACTATGACTCCATTATCGTCTATAATTCTTTTCCTCATTTTTTAGATGCGGAAAAGCTGATCGCTCATCTTTCCGGTCTGCTGAACAAAGGCGGAATACTGACGATAGCTCACGGAATGAGCAGAGACAGGATAAATGCACACCATCTGAATATATCCGCCGATATAAAATGCGAACTGATGGATGCGGAGGAGCTCGCAAAGATCTTCTCTAAACACCTGCAGGTGAGCACGATAATCTCAAACGATCAGATGTATCAGGTCGCCGGCAGAAAGCTGTGAATGTTGTGAATATAATGGATCGATATGCGTATGACAGGAGGATATGAAATGTTTGAAAAGAAGAGCAGATATGATCAGATCACAAAGCAGTCCCTGGATGATATGGCGGCATTTTTGAGCTGGTATTTTGATTGCGATCGCTGCCCGGCCAAGAAGGAGAACTGTGCTGACGACTGTTCGTTCTGCATGGATGCGATCACTGAATGGCTGAAGCAGGACGGACAGCTTTAAAGACATGTTCAGACGATCGTCATCTTTATAGAGCATTGATCATCTAACAGGATCTGTATTGAAAAGATCCTTTTTATTTGAGCTTTACTGCGGTATTTGTGATGTATAATAAATGTAGTTAGTTAAAACTAACTGAATGAATAAAGTATACCTGGAGGCTTTTATGAATGAAGTTGTATTGAAGATAGAAGGCATGGCCTGTGGAATGTGCGAGGCACATATGAACGATACGATCAGAAAGGATCTTCCTGAAGCAAAGAAAGTAAGATCTTCCTTCAAGAAGGGGGAAACGTCCTTTCTTTATGAAGGAGAATTTGATCAGCAAAAACTGCTTGCGGCAATCAAAGAAACGGGTTATGAATGCAAGGAAATAACTGTAAAACCATATCAGAAGAAAGGGCTCTTCGCAAGATAAAAAGAGTCTTTGACAGAAAAGGAAGGAAAAGAAGATGAGACTTACGATCCTGCTGGCAATCATTTTTATTCTATCCGTTTGTCTGCTTCTGTATGCGGCTGTCGCCCTGATACAGGATAAACGGTTTTTTACTACGGCACCCAAGGATATCCAGGAAGCTGCACTTGATCATCCCGAACGTTTTCCCGGTGCTCACATCATGGGCTGGGAGCTGGCTATCATTTCCTTGGCGGCGATGATACTGGTTTTTGTATATGGAGGCTATGACGGGATAAAACGGGGTTTCAGCTTCTGGCAGCTCACATTCAGGTTTGCCCTAATTCTTTATATATGGAAGGCTTTTGATATCATCTGTCTTGACTGGTATCTTTTGAGCAGATCCCATTTCTTTCTGCATTACTATCCGGAAACGGAAGGCTGCAAAGGCTATGACAGTT
>CADCPE010000105.1 GCA_902803275.1 uncultured Erysipelotrichaceae bacterium | reverse complement strand
GCAAGATATTATGAGACTAATTGAAAAAATGCAAAAAGAAGATGAAAGAAAGCGAACCAAAGAATATTAAAGGAGTTTAATGTCAGCAGGCTTAAGATATGATGTTATGAAAAGAGATGGGTTTAGGTGTGTGCTTTGTGGAAGAGGGGCAGATGATGGAGTCAAACTTCATGTGGATCATATTCTGCCAGTATCAAAAGATGGTAAAACTGTGATGAATAATTTGAGAACTCTTTGCTCAGATTGTAATCTTGGCAAAAGCGATAAATATGATGAGTCTGGAGATAATTAACAAGAGATATTAACACCAATTCCAGTCCTTATATTAAAAGTAACTATGAGGTGTTTATAAAATTATGTATTATCGAATTAATCAAAAATGAAGTCTGATATAAAGATAATCATTTAAATTGTCACAAAACATTCTTTTTATTGGCAGAATAAAAACGTATTCAAAATAGAATTGTAATTTTAACTAAGAAAGCGCATCAAGATATCCGATGAGGTTCAAATTAAAAATGCAACAAAACATTATTTTGCAGAAACAAAAGTTTATGCTGTATTTGATGGATTGAATGTCGCATACAATAGGAGGTATATATCATAAATAACAATAAAAATCCTCACCTTTCAACAGGTGAGGTTTATAAAAGTCTATACCATTCAAACAGGTGAGATGTGTGGGCCTGTTTTTTTAAATATGATCTTGCGTTAAGATATTGTTATAAAGAAGATGAGTGAAGATGAATTTTGTAGATTATTGTAAATGGAGAGGAGATCTCTCATTCAAAAGAGATCCGTTCAATGAAATAGACAATATGTGCTTTGCCCAGATTGCCTATTGCGAGTTAGATGGTATCATTCAGGAAAACGAGAAGAAGACGCTCAAGGAAGTTTCTGATCTTTTCTTTGCAGCTCATGATGAAGAGGAACTTGAAAAATCCAAGGCTTTTTCCAGGATGAGTCCATTTCTGATGCGCGAAATGGCCAAGACCAAGCGTTTTTCTTCGTGCATGGTCTATAACTATTCCGACAAGCTTCTTCCCGATAAAACCAAACAGTTTGCGGCCGTCATGTTTGATCTGCCCGATGAAAGCACGGTAATTGCCTTTAGAGGAACGGATGATACGCTGGTCGGATGGAAAGAGGATCTGATGCTTTCATATGGCGACATTCCATCGCAGTTTGATGCCCTGGAATATGTAAATACCCATTGCACCATGTTCAATAAATACCGCGTTGTCGGACATTCCAAAGGCGGCTATCTAGCTCTGTATGCGACAGTAAAGGCCAAACCTTCGGTCAAAAAAAGGATCATTGAAGTCTATTCCAATGACGGACCGGGCTTAAGAGAGAATGAATACTCTGATGAAGACAGAAGTATTATCGAAAACAAATACAAACTGATCGTTCCGGAAAAGGACGGTGTAGGCATGATCTACGAAATGGCCAGAAACAAGAAGATCTGCAAGGTCAACGTTTTCAGCATCATTTCTGCGCATTCCATGTTTACCTGGCAGGTCGAGGGAACGAAGGTCCTGGAAGCCGATAAATTCAAGTATGAATCAGACCTGAGCAGAGAAGTCATCAAGGATATCCTGAAAGAAACGACCAAGGAAGAAAGAGCTATTTTCGTAGAAGAGCTTTTCAAGCATTTGGCCGAGGAACAGATCGATACGCTTTCGGAATTCGGCAAGCGCGGTATCCCTATCATCTACAGTACGCTTAAAAAACTGACGGATGATGATCAGGGTTCCCGGATCTTTGCAGGCAAGATGCTGAAGATCTTTTCAAGAAACATCAGCAGTGATCTGCAGCAGGGTCTTTCCACAAGAAAGGATATCGTCATTGAAAAGGTGGCGGATCTTGGTTCGGACTTCTCACAGACGATAATTGAGAAAAAGGATAGAGTGTTTGGAAAGGTCTCGGATCTAGGAAACAGTGCCAGTCAGAAGATCAAAGGAATGCTGCCGAAGAAAAAAAGCGAACAGACTGCTGTCGAGACAGAAGAAACAGGCGATTCCGAAAACGTAACGCAGAAATGAAAGATTGTTAATCCGTATGGGGATTCATTTGTGTATTGGAGTTTAACATAGTAAAATAAGTAGGTATTTCAAGGGGGCTATTATGGGAGACAGATTTGACGCCAAGTATGTTAAAGATCTAGATGCGATGCATTTTATAACACCTTATATCATGCCGCAGCGCTGTGATAACGAGGTCTTCTTTTCTTTTCAGATCGATCTGACAAATATCAATGAATATATCAAAAAGAAAAACGCAGACAATCCGGACTACAAATACAATCTTTTTCAGTGCATTATCACTGCTACATTAAAGACGATCATGCTCAGAAGCAAGCTTTCACTGTTCATCCATGATCACAGGATGTACAAGCGGAATGAAGTAAGCACGGCATTTACAGTCAAGCAGGAATTCAAGGATAACGGTGGGGAAGTCCTGGCTTTCATCCACGCGAAACCGGAATGGAATATCGATGATGTTCACAATGAAATAAGAAGGCAGCTTCTTAAACTTAAAGACAGAGAGTACCGTGATGAATCATCAGGCTTCATGGAGACTTTCAACAGACTTCCGAAGTTCATTTCCCGTCCGATAGTAGGACTTCTGTGCTGGCTGGAAAAGCACAGCCTTTGTCCTAAAGCGCTGATCGAAACAGATCCGTATCATTCGACCTGTTTATTTGCGAACCTTGGTTCGATAGGTCTTCCGGATGGTTTCCATCATCTGAGCAACTGGGGCACGACATCGCTTTTCGTTGTTATAGGAAAAGCCGGACGCATGCCTTTCTTCGAGAATGATGAAGTCGTCTTCAAAGATGGCGTAAGACTTGGTTTCACGATCGATGAAAGGATCGCTGACGGTTTCTATTTCGCCAGATCGATCGAGATACTGAAACTGTTCCTGCAGGAACCTGAACTGCTGGAAAGACCTTTGAATGAAAAACTTTCTGATGAACTTTGGGCGAGAGTAACAGCT
>CADCPE010000104.1 GCA_902803275.1 uncultured Erysipelotrichaceae bacterium | reverse complement strand
TTGATACGGTCATTCCTGTAGTAAGGCTTGATGAAAACGATCAATAGAAAACCCAGCAGTACCATCATCGATACCGAAAAGCCCAGAAAGTATAACCAGGTCGAAAACCTGATGCCTTTGAAATTAAACTTCAAACTTGTACCCCATGCCTCTGATCGTCACGATGTGTTCCGCATATGGGCCGAGATCCTTTCTCAGCATCTTGATATGTGTATCGATTGTACGATCGTCTTCATAGTAATCGGAATCCCAGACCGCCGAAAGCAGCTTGTCACGGCCCAGGGCGATATTCTTGTTTTCAACCAGATAGATCAATAGATCCAGCTCCTTAGGTGTCATGGTCACTCTTTCACCATCGACACTGACGCTTCTGCCGGCAACATCGATCACAAGTCCGTCAAAGATGTATTGTGAACTCTTGGTAGAATTCCTTCTTTCACAGACGACCTTGATCCTGGCCATGAGCTCCTTTGGTGAAAAAGGTTTGGTCACATAGTCATCGACGCCCAGGTCGAAAGAGAAAAGCTTGTCATCCTCCTCCTGCCTGGCTGAAAGCATGATCACCGGCACATCCTTGATCGCCTTGATCTTCTTGCAGGCGGAAAAACCGTCAAGTTCAGGCATCATGATGTCGAGAATGACACAGTCATAATTGTTTCTGCTGACAAGATCGATGGCATCCTTGCCGTTATTGGCCTGATCGCATTCATAGCCCATGGCCTTGGCGTATTCCATTACGACTTCCCTGATCTTTATTTCATCATCAACCACCAGTATTTTCATCTTCTCACCTCACAGTATCTGCATCTTTCTGACCAGACATGATGCTTCCTTTTCTATTTTACCTTCAAACAGGACATACTTTCCTTTAACGAGCTGCGATCCGTACTGGGCGTAGAGATTAGGCATGACAGCCAGAGACAGAGCCCCCTTGTCGTCCACGAGATCCACAAAAGCCATCAGATCCCCTTTCCTGGTCTTGATCTGCTTGACTCTTTGAATAAGGCCGAATCCTTTGACATAGCCCATGGTCATGGACAGTTCATTAAGACCCGGCGTATCAATATTGTGTTTTTTCTTGACGGCCGTGATCGGATTGAAAGAGAAATAGAAACCGAGGACTTCCTTTTCTTTTTCCGCCGTCACCAGCATGTCATCCTTTAGTTCCTCAATGATCGGCGCATCATCAAAATCCGCCATCAGGCTTATCTCGCCGATATGAGCATTCGCATACATCAGGGCATTGTTCAGCGAGCTTTGCATCGTATTTCTCGAATGGCCAAGCTCATCAAAAGCTCCGGCGCTGATCAGATTCTCGATGACGTTTCTTTCCACCCCTGCCGCTGTAAGTCTTCTTACGGCCTCTACATAATCCGTAAAAAGGCCGTTGTCTTCTCTTTCCTTGACGATCTTCTCTGCCGAGATCATGCCGACATCTTTGCACAAGACAAAAGGCATCACGATGCTGTCATCCTTGATCACATATTCGGTATCGGAGCTGTTCAGGCTGATTCCTGTCACCTTTTGTCCGACATTAAGACATTCGCTGATATAGTCATAGGTCTTTGACTGGGAACCTGTTACACCGTTGAGAAGCGATTTATAGAAATACAGCGGATAGTTCGCCTTGAGATAGGCAAGCTGGTATGCCAGAAGTCCATAGGCGATCGAATGGGATTTGTTGAAGCCGTAGTTCGCAAACTCCATGATCAAAGCATAGACATCTTCCGCCAGTTTTCTGTCATAGCCGTTCTTAAGACAGCCGTTGATGAAATCAGGACCGAGTTTTTCCAGTTCGCTCTGTTTCTTCTTGGACATGGCCTTTCTTAGGATATCAGCCTTGCCGTAGGTAAAACCCGCCATCTTTCTGGCGATATTGATGATCTGTTCCTGATAGACGATGATCCCATAGGTCTCTTCAAGGATCTCTTTCAGATCTTCGTGATAGTAATGGACATTCTGCGGATTGGCTCTGTTCTGCAAAAAGACAGGGATATTCTTCATCGGACCCGGTCTGAATAAGGCGATGCAGATCGCGATCTCTTCGAAAGTACGCGGCTTCATCTTTCTGATCAGATTGCGCATCCCGGCCGATTCAAGCTGGAAGATGCCCATGACATTGACATCCTGTATGAGCTTGAAAGTCCTGGGATCGTCAAGAGGTATCTTTCGGATATCAAAGTCTTCCGTGGTGTTTATCTCATCGCAGATCTCCGCGATGATGCTCAGGTTTCTTAAGCCCAGAAAGTCCATCTTGATCAGGCCCAGTTCCTCAAGATGTTCCATGGTGTACTGGGTGGAATACATGTCCGATTCGATCAGCGTTATCGGTACAACTTCCTGCAGCGGCTTTCTGGAAAAGACGATACCTCCGGCATGAGTCGATTCATGGCGGGGATTGAACTCCAGTTTTCTCGAGATCCGATACAGTCTTCGGTTGTTTTCACTGGCTTCGATCTTCTGTCTGAACAGCGGTACCTCATTGTAGGCTTTCTCAAGGTTCATATCCAGGACATTCGGAATGCTCTTGCAGATACTGTCGATCTCGCGGCTAGGATAGTTAAGGACTCTGCCCACATCTCTTAAGACCTGCTTGGCCTTGAGGGTTCCGTAGGTGATGATATGGCCGACGTGCTCCATGCCATACTTGTCTCTGACATATTCAATGACATCATCGCGCCTGTCATCAGGAAAGTCGGTATCGATATCCGGCATGGAGATCCTCTCCGGATTGAGGAATCTTTCAAAGATCAGTCCATACCTGATAGGATCGATATCGGTTATGCCCAGACAGTAGGCCACCAGTGAACCGGCAGCGCTTCCTCTGCCGGGACCGACCATGATCCCGTTTTTCTTGGCATGAAGGATGAAGTCGTAGACGATCAGGAAGTAATCTTCAAAAGCCATCCTGATGATGACGCTAAGTTCGTATTCCAGCCTGCGCGCATACTGGCTTGAAACATTGCCATGAAGTCTTCTTCTCAAACCTTCCCGGCAAAGAGAGACCAGATAGTCCTTTGAAGGCAGATTGTTTTTATTGGTATAGACAGGAAGAGAAGTTGTGAATTTCATTTCCACGTTCAAGGAATTTGCGAACATTTCCGTATTGATCAGATCTTCTCTTTCATAAAGCAGGTCATATTCTTCGGGACTTAAAAAATATCTTCCGCTTTCACTGATGACATCGTTGTCGCTCAGAAGCTTCTTGTCTCTGATGCATCTTAGGACATCGTATTCTTCCACATCGTCCCTGTTCAGATAATATGTCCTGTTTACAGCGATCATCTTTATCTGATGCTTCTTCAGAAAAGGTTTCAGCCTTCCATCCCTGTTCAGGTTGATCGCCTTGTCATGGTCTGAGAGAGCTACGATATAATCTCCGAAAAGCTCATTCTGTCTTTTTAAAGCGGCATCGATATCCTCACCGCGGTCGATCGCCCTTGTCAAAGGCATATCATCTGACATCAGACAAAGAACATTGTGACTGCGGTATCTGTTCAAAACATCCGGATCGATGATCTTGTTTTCATTTGTACATATATAGGAAGACAGGCCCATCAGATTTGAAAAACCTTCATCATCCCGGGCGTAAAGAGCCATGGTATAGACCACATCCTGCAGCTGCAGATCAAATTCAAGACCGTAAACAGGCTTGATCCCGGCCTTGCTGCAGGCCTTTTTGAAAGCCATGGCGCCGCTTAAAACGTTGTGATCGACCAGGCCCAGAACCTTATACCCGTATTTTTGGCCATAGGAAATGATACCTTCGATCGGACACAGCGAAGAAAGCAGAGAATAGACGCTTCTTATATATAAAGGTGCACTCATTAATATCATTATACTTTATTATTCAGAAGGGAAATGCTAGAATGAATATACCCAGGGGGGGTATATATGGAAAAGATTTACGAAGTTAAGGGAATGACCTGTGTAATTTGCAAAGGAAACGTTGAAAAAGCACTGAAAAACACCAAAGGCGTATCCGAAAGCAAAGTCAATCTACTGGAAAATGAGGTAACGGTCACCTTCGACGAGAATGCCGTTGATGAAAAGGCTCTGGCAAAAGCGGTAAGCGATGCCGGCTATGAACTGGTCATTGAAAAACACGAAGGCATAGACAAGGAAAAACTGATCATGATCATATCCACCGTTCTGGTATTGATCCTGATGGTCTTTTCCATGGGCCACATGTTTGGACTTCATATCCCTGCCTATGGCAAATATGTCCAGTTTGTTCTATGCACGATAATCATCGTCCTGAACTTCCATTACTACAGATCAGGCTTCAGATCGCTGATGTCACTCAGGCCGAATATGGATGCCCTGGTATCCATCTCTTCATCTGTCTCATATATCTATTCCCTCTATGTCCTGTTTACGGGAAACGAAAAATACTCCCTGTATTTTGAAACGTCAGCCATGGTACTGGTCATTGTCTCGATCGGCAAATACATCGAAGGAAACAATAAAAAGAAGGCGGCCAAGACCATCCGCGGTCTGGCTACTCTGATCCCGATGCAGGCCAATCTCCTGAAAGATGACGAAGTCGTTATCATTCCGATCGATGAACTTAAAAAGAACGACATCGTCGTTGTAAGACCCGGCGAGTCGATCCCGCAGGATGGTGTGGTAATTGGCGGTTCAAGTCAGGTCGATGAATCGATGATCACCGGTGAATCACTTCCTTGCATAAAGAATGTGAACGATCAGGTCATCGGCGGCACTGTAAACATCAACGGCGAGATCAGGGTTCAGATAACCAAGAACGCCGGACAGACGACGCTGTCCAAGATCATCAATCTCACCAAACAGGCGACAATGTCCAAGATCCCGGTCGAAAGATTTGCGGATGGAGTATCAAACTACTTTGTCTTTGCGGTGATGGGGATATCTCTGCTCACATTCATCATCTGGATGATCATCGATAAGGATATCGAAACGGCACTGAACTTCGCCCTGTCGGTACTGGTCATCTCCTGTCCGTGTGCTCTGGGCCTTGCGACACCGGCGGCTATCATGGTCGCCACCGGAAATGCCGCCAAAAACGGCGTGCTGATCAAAAATCCGGAGATCCTGGAAGTGGCGGGGAAACTCAGATATGTCGTTCTCGACAAGACCGGAACGCTCACCAAAAACAAGCTCGAAATAATTGAGATCCGCAGATATGACGACGAGTTCGACAATGTCATCTCCTCTTTGGAGAAAGGCTCCAACCATCCTATCGCCAAAGCCATCAAAGAGAGATATCCTGACGGTGACCTGAACTTCGATAGTCTTGAGCAGATCTCGGCTGAAGGCCTTGAAGGAAAGATCGGCAATGATGTCTATTATGCAGGAAACCTCAAGCTCATAAGCAAATATGCGCAGGCAAAGAAGGAAGATATCGACTATGCGAAAGACAACAGCTATTCCTTCATCATGGTCGGCAAAAACGAAAAGCTCTTAGGGATCGTCTATCTCGCCGATGCACTCAAGGACAGTTCGGCTTCAGCTATAGAATCCCTCAAGAAAAGAGGCATCGTTCCGATCATGTGCACCGGTGATAACGATCTTACCGCTAAGAATATCGCCAATAAGCTGAAGATCGATGAATTCCTTTCCTCAGTCACGCCTCAGGATAAGAACGATCTGGTGATGACTAAGAAGAAAGACGGAAAGGTCGGCATGGTCGGTGACGGCGTCAATGACGCGATCGCCTTGACCAACGCCGATGTCTCCTTTGCGGTCGCGAACGGCACCGATATCGCCTACGCCAGCAGCGATGTCGTCCTCATGAGCAATTCGATCCTCGATGTGAGCTTCACGATCGATCTGGCCAAAAAGAGCATGAGGATCATCAAACAGAACCTGTTCTGGGCTCTGTTCTACAACGCCATATTCATCCCTGTAGCAGCCGGCGTTTTCTATAAATCGCTTAATCTGAGCCTGAATCCTATGATCGGAGCAATGACGATGTCGATCAGCTCGATCGTGGTTCTAAGCAACGCATTGAGAATAAATACAGTCAAAAAGGAGGAAATCAAGACCATGAACAAAACTGTCAGAATCGAAGGAATGATGTGCGAACACTGCGTCAAGCACGTAAGTGATGCCCTTAAGGCGATCGGCGGCGATCCTGTTGTTTCCCTTGAAGAAAAAACAGCGGTTTTAACCGATACCGCACTAAACAACGAACAGATCACTTCTGCGATCGAAGATGCCGGATACGAAGTCACAGAGATAATCGATGAGTAAGGACCACGAACAGATAAGGAAATATCTGACGATCGCCAAGGGTCAGATCGAAGGCATCATCAGGATGATCGATGAAGACCGCTATTGCATGGATATCTCCGATCAGCTGATGGCGACAAGAGCCTTATTGAAAAAGGCCAACAACCAGATCATCAAGAATCATATCGACGTCTGTGTCAGAAACGCCATTGAAAACGGCGACAGCAGCAAGGTCGATGAAGTGATCAAAGCTTTGGAGAAACAAATCTGAAGCTTTTTTAGTAGAATAAAGATATGAACAGACTAAATACAAGACAGATAAAAGTAGGAAATGTTTTAATTGGCGGTCAGGATAAGGTCGTCATACAATCCATGACCAACACCAAAACCAAAGATGTCAAAGCTACGGTCGAACAGATCAGACGCCTGGAGGATGTGGGCTGTGAAATAATCAGAGTGGCCATACTCGATCTTGAAGATGCCAAGGCGGTAAAGCAGATCAGGGAACAGATCAGTATCCCGCTGGTATGCGACATCCACTTCAATCCGGACTTTGCGATCGAAGCGATCAGATCCGGTGCAGACAAGATCAGACTGAATCCGGGCAATATCGAAAACGAAGATAAGATCAAAGAGATCGTCACCCTGTGCAAGGAAAGAAGCATCCCGATCAGAATAGGCATCAATGCAGGAAGCCTAAATAAGAAATACGAACATTCCGAAGAAGCCATGATCGAATCGGCAAAAGACCACCTCAGGATCCTTGAAGCTCTGGATTTCCACGATGTGTGTCTCTCGTTCAAGTCATCCGATCCTCTGGAATGCATCAAGGCTTACAGGCTGGCCAGCGAGACCTTCCCGTATCCGCTTCATCTGGGCGTAACGGAAGCCGGCGGGCTGATCAATTCGACGATCAAGTCATCACTGGCGCTGGGCAATCTGCTGCTTGATGGCATCGGCGATACGATCAGGATCTCGATCTCTGATGACCCGGTTGAGGAAGTCAAGATCGCCAAGAAGCTGCTTCGGGCATGCAACCTGAAAAAAGATGTCCCTAATCTCATCTCCTGTCCTACCTGCGGACGACTGCAGTATGATATGCTGCCGATCGTCAGGCAGATGGAAGAATATCTTGAAGGTATAAACAAAGATATTACGGTAGCGATCATGGGCTGTCCGGTCAACGGACCGCTTGAAGCCAAAAGAGCCGATATCGGTATAGCCGGAGGCAAGGATGCCGCGATCCTGTTTAAAAAAGGACAGATCATAAGATCTATCCCTCAGGATGATATCCTCAAAGTATTAAAGGAAGAAATCGAGAAGTTCTAATGGAGGCTGGTGAGGCCTCCATTTTTTGAAAGGACGACTCTGCCCTGAAACAGACAGGCAAGAATCATGGCTATCAGGTAGGGCGAAAAGATGAACATGGCCATCAGACAGATATTCCCTTTACCGAATATCGTGCACGATTGCTCCGGCAGCATGCCTACTATCGCAAACAGGCCGCACAGATATAAGATGACTGTAATAAGTACGGGAAGGATAAATCTCTTTCTTATCACGTACAGATATTCATTGGCCAGACCGCAGTCCAGTGACGTCAGGATCAGAAAGTACTTCAGATCGGGAAAAAAGTATGGGATATTGGTATTCATCAGTACGATCAGACTAGAGCCACAGGCCAGCAGACTTACTGCAGCTACGCGCCACAGGTTAACCTCACTTTTAACGATCAGCAGCAGGCCGCAGGCCATGAGCATCAGGAATGAAGCAAGGATCACATGACCGTTGAGGTATAAACCCCAGGCCATGATTACCAGCCAGTAGTTTCTGAGCAATGTCATCTTCATCTTTCTCACCTCCTGATTACATCTTAGGATACCTGGAAACAAACATTGTCCAGATATCTGGACAGGTTTATAATTGAATTATGCATCGCGAAAGACTGTTAAAACTGCTGGAACTGCTGATCAGATATACCGATATG
>CADCPE010000103.1 GCA_902803275.1 uncultured Erysipelotrichaceae bacterium | reverse complement strand
TTCAAAATCAGCCAAAGGTCCATCGACGATCTTGACCTTTTCGTTGACTTTGACAGCTTTAGATACGCCGATCAATCCATCCTGCTGCAGCACCCATTCGCTGTAGCGATAATCATCACCGAACAGCTTGCCTAATTCAAGCTGCCATTTAAGGATGCGGTATGGGTTGTTGTCAGAACGGATATAGCGGATATCATACCCTTTAGGCACATAGATGAAAACATATCCCTTGATCAGCACTGATTCTTCATCCCATTTCTTTCCATGGTCAGAGCGATGCATCATCCTTTTTAGAACCAGGGCGTAGACATCTTCATACTTGCCATTGAGTTCTTCTGCCAGATCCACTTCCTTATTGGACAATGTAAAAAAGACATAGGAATCAAATCCATTCTCCAGAAAATCTTTTCTTAATTCCTGTTTCTGTTCAACGTTCATCTTTACTGAATATATAGCTTCTGATTCTTTTATTTACCAATTCAGCTTTAAGCAATCCGTTTTTGCATAAAGCTGAACACCAGTTTATGATTGTTCTATTGCTTACGGAAAAAGTCTCACTTAATTCTATCGGCGTAAACTTTTCGATATTGTTGTCTCTAAGATAATAATAGAATGCCTTTTCCTTTTTGTTAAGGTGAGACAGGCTTGTTTCTGTCGATCTGCTAATATCTTCATTAACCATTTCAATATTTTTCTCAGAATAAAGCTTCATCATTCTCAGAAAGAACTCTATCCAGATTTCCGGATGAGGAGGGTCGTTTCTGCCATCATAATACAGCGCAGGCAATCCCATCTGCAGGGAATCATAGTACTCCTGAAGATTGTAAAGGAAATACTCTTCCAGAGAGCCGATTCCACCAAAATAGTATCCATAATAATCCAGAACATATTCACTTATCAGTCTGGCCGTTCTGCCGTTTCCATCTTCAAAGGGATGGATCGTAACCAGCTGATAATGAACGATAGCTGCCTTTAATAGCGGATGGTCTTCACTTCCATTGACATAGCCGACCAACTCATCAAGAAGCGGTTCAATATCTTCTGCGGCAGGAGGGATATATTCAGGTTCCTTACTGCTTTCATCGTATACGGCAAAAAGAAATCCCGGAGGCATTGGGCTCCTAATTCCGATCTTCTCTTTACTGGAACCGTAAACTATTCTTTTTTGAACATCAAGAATCAGATCAAGTGAAAATTTTTCTTTGTTTTTAAGTTTTCTGTCAAGATATTCCATAGCCAGATAGTAATTTCTGATTTCCTGCTCCGGCTTCAGAAGGTGTCTGTTTCTATCTTCAATTGCGGAATCTGCCTGTTTTTCATTTAGTGGATTTCCTTCGATCTTGTTTGAAGCATATGAACTCTTTTTTCTGGAGTTTTTTCTAAGGCGTTTAAATACCTCGATAGGAATCCTGACATTTGAAAAATGTTCGTTGCTTCTTTCTATGGAAATAATATAGTTTAGGATTTTGTTATTTAGTACTGCTTTTATCACACTTCTATTGTATCAAAAATTTCACTATTTCTTCACTATTTTTTCACTATTTTATTTGAAATTTATTCAATACCATTTATTGATGCTTACTTCGCCCTCATAAGACGTGTTTTTTTATATCTTTAAATAGAATTGATTGCGGACACATACTTGAAGGGAGTTGGTTTTTGCCAACTCCCTTTTTAAAAACAACGATTTACTGAATCATATTTATTGCCAATGAAAAAGGACAATCAGATTGATTGCCCTCGCGTTTACTTTTAATTTCTGTAGAATTTCATGTTTTCGAAGTATTTATTGACGATGGTATTGAATTCATTCCACAGATCATTCTCATGATCCTTGCCGGCATTTCCTACTTCTTTCCACTTTGTTCTAAGTTCCTTTAAAGCTGCAACTTCTTCGTCAGTGAATTCGCTTCTGGCAAGATAGATCTTGGCCTGAGCGATCAGTTCCTTCTTTTCTTCAACTCTCTTGGCGTAGGTCTCTTTCATTGAATCATAGTAGGCGTCTCTTCTTGCGAAGTAAGCTTTTCTTTCAGCCAGGAACTGCTGCCACAGAGAATCGTCATCCTTGCGGCCGGCTGAGCCGACTTTCTTCCATTCTTCCATCAGTTCATTTGATCTGTTGCCTGCTTCCTTGATGTTTTCGATGTTCGCAATCTCTTTAGCCTTGGCAATCAGTTCTTCCTTCAGGTTCTTATTGCTTTCAAAAGACTCCTTGAGCTTCTCATAGTATTCGTTCTTCTTCTCGAAGAATTCATTTCTGAGCGCATTGAATTCGTTCCAGAGCTCATCGTCCTTTTCCTTGTTTATTCTTCCGGCGTGTTTCCATTCTTCCAGAAGCTGCTTCATCTCATCAGTGCCCTTCTTGAATGAATTCTTGCTGATGATGTCTCTAGCCTTCTGAATGATCTCGGCCTTCTTTTCCTCAGTGTTGACATAGACGTTTCCTGCCTTGGCAGAAAGTTCATCCAGCATCTGATTGAACTTGGCACTCATCTCGCTCTCGTAGAAAGATTCCTCTTCTTCTCTGACACGAGGCCATCTCCTCTTGAGCTCCTTTGCCTTCAGGAATGCCGAACCGGCGTCCTCCTCATTCAGCAGCTCTTCAAGCTTTGAAACTAATTCTTCTCTGATGTCTTTTTTGTTTTCCATATATCGTTGACCTACCTAACTATTCTATTTTATCATTTTTATTACTTTGTTTCATACTTAGATCACTAAATCAGAGATATTCTCTGTTTTTAAGATCCTGCCATCCTCTGATGATGGCCTTGAAGACAACCATGATCTCCATTCTTCCCAGGAACATGCCGACTATCGCTGTCCATAAGATGACCTTGCTGGCATGGTAATTGGTGATGCCAACCGAGAGTCCGACCGTTGAGATCGCTGAAGAGAATTCAAACATTGAATCCTGCAGGGAATATCCGTACATCGTGAAGATCATCGATCCCACAAAAAACAGGATCAGATAGAAAAGGATATAGGTAGAAGTCTGTCTTATCTCGTC
>CADCPE010000102.1 GCA_902803275.1 uncultured Erysipelotrichaceae bacterium | reverse complement strand
TTGGTTTATACAGATCCATTCCCTGTTCTACAGACCAGTAGCCGCAATCTTCACATTCGTAATAGTATGCTTCGGCATCCACCGCCAGAAAAGGAATCTTTTTGTACAGATCTTTTCTTTTCTGTCCATGCTTTCCTTCAGCGATCTCCTTTATGGTGTTTCTGTACACTTGAGGAAACAGCATCCCGATTCCGGTATCGACCTGATATTCATGTCCGCACTTACTGCAGACATAGCCGTAACCCTGTCCCATCTGTCAGTTCCCCTTCTTTTCGTTTATTTGCGCTATCAAAACATCTTCGGTGATGAATCTTATAGTACATGAATCCTCGTCCTCAATCTGATCATAGATCCTGCCTGCTGAAAAGGTGCCTCTGGCGACGGTGGAGACGCTGTTGGCCACATAGCCTGCTCTGCTTCCGTTATCATCAAAAACCGCTATCGCCTCATCGTCATAGCAGTTGTCTTTTTCTTTCTGCAGCTTAAGCTGCTGCCCGACCCTGAATCTTGTGTATCCCATCGGGGAATAGTCATCCAGGTGATTGATTGTAATGTACTTCTCTTCCTTTTTCATTCTTGTTCCTCATTGATAATCTGCTTTACATCCATCATCAGATCGTATCCGCTCATGGAATGGATCTGTTTCATCTTTTTCTTTGTCTTCTTCATATATTCCATCAGACCGACAGTCCAGGCCGGCAGAGAGATAAGAAGACTTTCACCGTCGTTGTCTTCGGTCTCCGAGATCCTTACGACCTCCTTGGCAAAGATCACGTATTCCTTCTTTGATATGACTCCGCTTTTGGCTACCAGACTGTCGACGCAGTTGAGGGCATAGAGCATCTTTACCACCCAGCTGTCTTTTACGTTGCCGTTCATGTCGCTTCTTGTCAGCATCTGATAGAGTTCAATCAGTTTTCTGTCTCTTATATTTTCCAGAATCATCAAATCTCCTTTAGCTTATTTTTGTTTTTACAGCCTTATGGTATCAGGCTGACTGTGCAAAAAATACGCCTAGCATGCTAAAATCAGGATAGAAAGACGACAAAGGAAAGATAACAATATGGCTGAAAAGAAACATTCAAATCTGCTTCTGCTTGAGATACTGAAAGAATATACCGACGAGAATCATATTCTCTCCACCAAGGAGCTTCAGGGGCTCCTGGAGAGCCGCTATGGCGTAGTTCTGGAAAGAAGAGCTATTTACTCAAATCTCGACATTCTGCGTCAGGCGGGCTATAAAATCAGCGGTGTAGACGATAACGGCAAGGGTTACTTCCTGGAGGAAAGACAGTTTGATAAAGGCGAGGTGCTTTTACTTTGCAACGCCATCCACGCTTCGCATTTCATCAGCGCCAGACAGTCAGACAAACTTATCAAGACACTTCTTGAAACCCAGAGCAGGTATGATGCAAAGGAATTCACCGACAAGGTCTATATGCCCAATCCGGTAAAGACTTCCAACAAAGAACTCATGTATAATGTCGAGATCGTTTCCGAAGCGATCAGGGAAAACAGGACATTAAAGTTTTCCTATCTCAAATACGGCAAAGACAAGAAGCTCACTCTCAAAAGAGAAGAACCGTATGTTGTCGAACCAAGATACATCGTTTATTCGGATTCAAGAGCCTATATGATATCTTCAAATCCGAAGTACAGGGATTTCACCCACTTCCGTCTAGACAAGATGTCAAATGCGGTAGTGCTCGATGAAAAATCAAGAAAGCTTCCAAAGGATATGGATGCCTATGAATACGCCAGAAACAAACTCTTCATGTATTCCGGAGACATGGAAACTGTCTCCTTCAGATGTGATGAATCCATCATGGACCAGATGATCGACATCTTCGGCGCTGATCTCAATGTCATAAGCGACGGCAGCGATCACTTTGTCATAAACGTAAAGACCAGCCGTCAGGGAGCGCTCTATCTTGCTCAACAGTTCATGGAATATATCGAACTTCTTAAACCGGAAGATCTCAGAGGCGAATTCAGAAAACATCTTAAGGACGCAGTAAAAAAGTATAAATAATTTGTAATGTTTGCGTTCTAAAATATGTGCAAAAAGCAACCCGTGCTGGGCTGCTTTTAAAATGATTTTTATTGAAAATTTCAGTTCATTTGACTTTGTTCAAACAGTTCTTTGCTTTTAGGCTTGAGCCATTTTGAATAATCGATTTCGTCATCAAAGAAAACAAGATTGTCAAATATACAAATCATTAGCAGCTGCTTCGTATAGTCGTCGTTGATTCCTGCCAATTCTTCAATAAAATCAAAAATTCTGGTGATTGTTTTTTCTTCTTTTTTCTCGATTGCTTTCTTCACATACGGCATAAAAACATCTTCGTATACCACGGTGCTGCCGGTCTCCAAACCTTCTTGCCAAGATGTTTCCTCCTGAAAAGCTTTTTGCAGTTCAGGAAACGCGGTTAACATTTTTGTATTTAATTCTTTACAGGTCATCACTTACCTCCTAATTCTTATCCAGATGCGCAATGATAAAATCTGCTGTTTCCTTATCTATATAATCAAGATTTCTTGCAAAAGATATTGCCAGTTTTTTGCTTGATAAAGGAAGATTTTCAAGATTTATTTCAACCATTTTGTTTGTTTCTGCAACCGCTTCTCTCATATCCTTTATTTCTTTATCATTTAAGTTATAGATTTCTTTCAATTTAATAAACCAATCATTAGGGAATTTCTTTTTGCCACACTCAACAG
>CADCPE010000101.1 GCA_902803275.1 uncultured Erysipelotrichaceae bacterium | reverse complement strand
GAGGACCATTTCCCTGAACTCCGGATCATACTTATTGAACCTTTGTCCCTTACTGGCCATAAAAAAACTACCTCCTTTTGGAGATAGTTTCAGTCATAAGGCTCTTTTAATCAAGTGCACTAAACAGGGTACACTTCATCGTCGTCGAGTCTCTTTTTTATTTGAATTCTGCCAACTGTCTATGAGCTCTTTCGATAAGCTCATCCAGACTGTAGCGTTTATATTCGCCCAGATAGATCAGAGAATCGTTCTTTCTTCCGTCGTATCCGAATACGACAAAACTGTCGTTGCAATAGCCTAAGACGTTCTCCTGGAAGTCATAGAGTGTCCTGGCGGAATCGGAATCCAGATTGATGACAAACAGCATCGTGTCAATATAGACGAACAGTTCTCTGCCATGGACTTCAAATCTGACCAGTTTGTTTGGACACATCGAGATATCGAGGTTGCTTTCAAGGCTGACCTTTCTGATCTCCTGTCCGTTTTCGTATATCACCAGGCTGCTGTCAGGATTTACGACATATAATCTGTTTTCATAACAGAAGAAGGAGATAGCCTTCTGTGAAGATGGAATCTGCATGCTTTTCCCGTCAGTAGTGCTGATGACGTTCAGGTCGTCTTCATCAGAATAGACAAGCGTATTACCTGCTGCAGATGCATAGAAACCTGAAGAAGGCGTCTTTTCCAGGAAATGAACCGATGAATCAGTCAGATCGATCCACAATGCCGACCTTTCACTAAGCGGCTCTTCAACCGAGAAATCATGGGCAGTCGTATAGAGCTTGTTTCCACCATCAAATACCAGCAGTTCCGAAGGATAGAAGTATGGCTTGCTGTTGACCAGCAGCATATTTCCCAGCTCAAGCTTTATCGTTTCTTCCTGTTTTGTCTTCAGATCATAGATATGAATGGTATTGAGATCATTGTGATCATGATAGAAAAGTCTGTGATCATATACGGATATCGATGACGGATAGGCATAATACTGATCAAAGAAGATCGATTCATTCAGATCCAAAGGATAAGTAAAGGCACCCTGACTCTCATAGAAATCGCTCATCGACAGATCCTGCGATTCAATGATCCTGCCGTTTGATGGGTCAATGGTCAGAAGCTGGCTGTTTTTCCCGCTTTCGCATTTCAAAACATAACCCTTTGATTCATACAGATCCAGCAGGTGGTAATAGGCGTTTTCTTCCATGGAATAAGATGATATGAAGCTCTTTTTTTCCAAATCGGCGAAACAGATCAGATCATCAGCTTTGATCATCATGAGATCGCCGTCAATTACTTTTTCCTGAACGGCATTATAGAAAGAAACTCCTTCAAAACAGATCAATGAATCATCATAGGCATTTTCAAAAATCTTGATATCACCATCTTTCAGGACATAGAAATTCAGTCCTCCAAAACCGGTATTGATCGTCGTAAGGATCTCGTCATAAGCTTCCGGGAAATTCTTGATCAGAACCGAATGACCGTCAGCATAGAAAAGATCACCGACATAACCGTTGCTGCAGGAGATGTGGATGTTGTCATCGGTACTGTAGAATACTTTGGATATCGTTCCTTTGACATTATAGGTATCTTTTATTCCGCCCTGGCGATCGATGAGATAGATCTGATTGCCAAGGACGAAAACAGTATCTTCATTTCTGGAAATGGCCTTGATCTCATCAAACATTGAATTGGTCTCAAGAGAAAGCTCATAGATCTCTTTGTCATTCCTGTAGGCATGAAGCACATAATCAGAAACGATGTTGGTCTCGACATTGCGGATCGCTGATGAATAATCACTTCTTCTGTCTTCCAGTACATACAGCGTTTCATCTTCCGCAAATTCCATATACAGAACACCGTTTAATATTTCATTAAACAAAGTGAACCCTTCTGTATTCAGATCAAAAATGCCGATCCTGTAATTATAGGAAGCATCTCTGGTGTAGACAGCGATCATGTTTCCGTCATTTGACCAGGCAAAATCTCTGATACTACCCTCATGACCTTCGGGAAGTTTCAATTCCTGCAGCTGTTTGCCATCAGTGCCTACGATCTTTACAGCATCCGCGTCACAAATACCGATCAGTTTATGATCGCCGCTGGAATGGCTGACAGACAGATTGCTGTGTTTTAAGGATAGCGACCATTTCTGCACTCCATCGAGGTAATCATAGGCATATACTTTGCTGCCGCCGCAGGCTACGATTTCCCCTGCCTTGCCTTCATGGATATTTGAAATATCCAAAGAGGCAAAGCGGAAGCTCGATACTTCCTTATCATTTATAAGGTCATAGGTATGGACCGTTTTCCCCTCATCAAGATAGACAAGATATCTGCTGTCATAAGAAATGAAATATTCAGTAATGCTGTTGAAGCTGTCAATCCGTCCTACTTCAGTACAGTATTTTGTCATCTGATAGGCATAGGTAGCTCTGGAGAGCGAGAACTGCGCTTCATCAGTGACCGGACGTTCAAAATCTTTGCTTGGCAAGGCTTCCAGAGCCTTTGAGACTGCATTATAGCGATCCTTCTGATCATAATAATCCAGCGATTCCTTGGACAGTATCTTTGATTCATTAATGAGAGTGTTATTGTAGTTTTCTCTGATTCTGGCATTTGAATAAAGCAGATAGGATATCGCAATAAGTGCCAGAGTAGCAATGATCGAAATCAGGATGAACAGTCTTTTACGACGATACTTCTCCTGTCTCATTACCAGTTCATCATAGGTGCAGCCGATCATTGTGGAAGCCAGCTTAGGAAGCTGGTTCCTTTTGGCTTCCTTGAAATCCATGCGATAATCGCAGGCCAGAGGTTCTCCCTTTTTAAGCAGAGCTTCCGGGAAGATCGCCGGCGGTTCGCCCTCAGACAGAACGCAAAGGACATGGTCAGGATCATGGTTCTTCAAAAAAGTCTCCACTTCAAGCAGACACCATTTGGACTTTGTGTATTCGTTTGAACAGATTATTATCAGATAATCCGAATTATCAAGCGCATCCGCGATCTTTTCTGCCAGATCCGCTCCGGTATTGAGCTCCTCTTCATCCCTGAAGATCCTTTCAAATCTTTCCTTATGATATTTCTCTTTGATGATCTTGGGAATATGAAAATGCTCCAGAGAATGCTGAATCTCTGTAGCAACGGCTGTATCTCTTTTATTGTGACGATAGGAAATAAACCCATCGTAATGTACACTACTAATATTCCAGAATAACCAGGATCTTTCTTAGAATATCCTTATCCAGCTGAACATATCTCGATTTGCGGTCGATACCGTATTTTTTATACAGTGCATCAACTTTTTCTTCTCTTGTCTGAAGCTCATCATACTCGACCAGAGCCGGATGCAAAAGCAGGTTGTTGTCCTTTATGCTTCCGCCTTTGTAGTTTTCAAACATCGTCTCCAGCTGTTCATCAGAGACTGTGCGATAGCCCTGAAGTCTTTCATAGGCATTCCAGCGTTCGTGCTCGCTCCTTGCAAGAGCTGCCATATTGAAACGGTCTG
>CADCPE010000100.1 GCA_902803275.1 uncultured Erysipelotrichaceae bacterium | reverse complement strand
TAATCATAGGCATCGAATTCGCTTTCAAGATAGAGCCTGTAGAAATCATCAGCTCTTTCAACGATACTGTACATATAGGAAAGGCGGCTGACGTTTTTTCCCGAAAGGTCATTGCTGAGCCTTATGGTCATTCTCTGAACCTTGATCGCCGTAGTTATGTTGCGGATATCCAGCAGAAATTCCACATAGAAGTCCATGATCCTAAGATAGCACTTCTTCTGATATTGCGAGAAATCCGCATAATCATTGGATTCCCGATAGTATTCCTGAAAGCGGTAATTGACATAGATGTCTTCCGAAATGATGTAGTAGACAAAAAAGGCTTCCAGACAGAACGGATCATAGCTGAAAGACTCCTCGATCCTGTCCCGCAGTTTTTTTCTTGATTCAAACATGATCCTGATCGCCTTGCTTTCATCCTTGTCAGGATCGCCGTCTGTTTCGTATTGTTTGTAATTGGCACGGCAAAAGAAATCCGTAAAGTAATCTTCGATATGGTCCTTATGGTTTTCCAGTCCGTTTACCAGATCATCAAATCTAAGCATCGATGCCCTCTAGTTCCAGACGATACATCAGTGCGATCGTCTTGCTGTCATCGATCAGATCGTTTCTGATCATTTCCCTGATCTCATCAAAACTGAAACGGTATAGATCGATCCTTTCATCCTTATCAAGATGCTGGCCGAGCTTTCTGCCGGTCTCACCGTAATAAAGATAGATCTTCTCTGAACAATAGCCGCAGGTCGGAACGATATAGTTGAACTTCCTGATATTCAGGGCTTCATAGCCCGTCTCTTCGATCGCTTCTCTTGCGATCGCTTCATCCGGATTTTCACCCTTTTCGATCTTGCCCGCCGGAAATTCATACATTTCCTTGCCTAAGGAATAACGGAACTGTTTCACCATGAAATATTTGCCTTCATGATCCTTTAAGGCGATGCAGGCTCCGCCGTTATGCAATACGACTTCCCTGTAGGTACGGGATCCGTCATCAAGCTCAACTTCATCCTTGACGACATGGATCACCTTGCCCGAATAGATTTCTTCTCTGTTTATCTGTTTTTCCATATCCGCACCATCTCATTCATATAATAAAAAGAAAAGTGGAAATTCCACTTTAGTTGCCCGGCAGATAGAAGACCTTCTCATCACCCTTGGAGAACATGTATTCTCCTCTGGCATAGGTCTGCACATAGTCGGGATCTTCCAGTTTTTCCTTGGTGGAAATAAGCGAAGCGTTCTCTTCCTTTAATGCTTCAAGCTCGGCTTCAACGAGCTTTGCCTGCTGCTGCAGAGAGAACATCTTGATCACATTCTGTAAGACGCTGGTAAAAATAGCGATCGCCGCAACGATCAGGGCAATTGAAATCAGCTTGGAGACGATGGTCTTCGTCTTTCTTTTTGCGCTCTTTTTAGCCATACAATAATTATACTAGCTCCTCTTTTTTCTCTTCAAGCACTTCATACATCTCGAAAGCCTGCTGCTTGCTGGCAGAATCTCTGACCTCTTTGACCAGAACCTTGATCTCGCGGTGGCCAAAAGCGATGGTTATGACATCACCGGCTTTGATCTCGCTTGAGGGTTTGGCAACGCGGTCATTGATGAAGAGTCTTTCATTTAAGGCCAGCTGTTTGCCGACTTCTCTTCTTTTCAGGATCCTTGCCACTTTCAGATATTTATCAATACGCATTTTCCTTTTCCAGTTTATCCAGATCATCGACCAGCTTCAGCATCTTTGAAACGTTCTCTTTCTGATTGTCGAGACTGATCTCGAGCCTGTAGTTCTTATAGCCGATCTTTATATCTTTTGACAGATTATTGCAGTATTCAAACAGTTTGGCTCCATCTATATTATCCGAGTATTGCTTTGATAATACAATCGTAAAGATCCCTCTGCTGTTGCTGACCTTGTCGATCAGATTGAGATTATAAAGGAGTTCAAGCTTCTTCTTGTCAAACAGCGATTCGACTTCCTTAGGCAGTTTGCCGTATTCGTCAGTGATCTTGAGATAATAGTCAAACAGATCCTTCTTGTTGTCGATATCATAAAGTTCATGATACAAGGACAGCTTGTCATAGTCGTTGTCGGAAAACTCTTCAGGGATATAGCTGGAGATCGGGATGTTGATGTTGGTCTTAGGCTCTTCTTCAGCCACCTCTTCGCCTTTGGCTTTCAGTATGGCTTTGTTCAGCATCGCCAGATACAGATCGAGTCCGACATTGTCAATGAATCCCGACTGCTTCGCACCCAGAAGATCGCCGGCACCTCTGATCGTCAGATCACGCATCGCGATCTTGTAGCCCGAACCCAGAGCGGTAACCTCCTTGATGGCATCAAGACGCTTGATGCTGTTCTCGTTGAGCTGCTTCTTTTCCGGCACCATCAGATAGGCATAGGCCACGCGGT
>CADCPE010000099.1 GCA_902803275.1 uncultured Erysipelotrichaceae bacterium | reverse complement strand
AATTCCTTGTTTGCGACAACGTCAGTGAGTTCTTTCTGAAGTTCAGCTTCGATACGACGCAGTTCAAGCTGTGCAGCAGCACGTTTCTCTCTGCCTTCGATTTGAATACGCTTGACTTCTTCAAGGGTTTCAATGAGCTTCTTGTTGGTCTCAGTCAGCGTCTCAATATCAACGATACCTCTTTCAGCTTCCTTGGCTGTTTCAACAGTAGCCATCTTGAGGTTTTCAGCATTCTGCTTCAGCATCTGGTTGGTCATCTCAGATACTTCGTTCTGAGCCTTGACTGCTTCCTTTGAATGCGCGATACCTAAAGCTATAAGCATCTGCGACTTCCACAGCGGAATAGTATTGACGAGCGTTGACTGGATCTTTTCCGTCATCAGTGTATCGTTGTTCTGAACAAGACGGATCTGCGGTGCCATCTGGATCGAAACCATTCTGGTCAGTTCAAGGTCATGCAGTTTCTTTTCGAAGCGGTTGATCGCTTCTGAAAGATCGTTTGCAGCCTGCGCATCTTCAGGTAAGCCGCTTTCTTCAGCTTTCTTTAAAGCCGCAGGCAGTTCGTTGGCTTTGATGTCAGCCAGGCGCTTGTAGCCGGCCAGGATGTACATCGTGAGTTCCTTGAAGTTCTTAAGGTTCTTTTCATACAGCTGGTCCAGCAGACTGATATCCTTCATCAGTGTGATCTGATGGTTCTCCAGGATCTTGACGATCTTGTCGACATTGGCGTTTGCTGAATCGTATTTGGCCTTTACGTCATTGATGTTGTTGCTCGTCTTCTTGAAAAGTTTCGCAAAGAAATTCTCATCTTTTCCGTCGACATCGAAATTGCGCAGCTGTGAAACTAATTTAAGCAGCGTATCGCCTACATCATCGATGTCTTTAGTCTTGACATTCTTCAGCGCTGTATCTGAGAAATCAGCGACTTTGTTCTGAGCTGTTGCGCCGTATTGAAGAATTGAATTAGTCTCCGTGATATCGATCTGTTTTGAGAAATCCTCGACCATCTTCTTCTCTTCTGCAGACAAAGAAGAATCATCGAGCTTCGCATAGCCAACGACATCACTCGCATTGACGCTTGCCAGATCCTTTTCTTCAACTTTTGTTTCCTCTAAGGTTTCTTCTGCAGCTGCCTGTTCATCACCCAGAGTCAAAACGATTTTGTCTTCATTTTCTGCCATAAAACTTCTCCTTTTTAGTCTTCAATAAGACCCATTATCTCTAAGATTCTATTTAAATCCTCAACATCATTATATTTGATATTGATGCTTTTGTTTTTAATTTCAACTTTAGTTGAATACTTTTTCTGCAGTCTGTCTACCACATCATCCATGAAAGGATCGTTTTTCTTTTTTGCAGGTCTGCCGCTTCCCTTTGCCGCTTTCTTGCAAAGCTTCTCGATCTGCTTTACTGAAAGGCCTTCTGCAACAGCCTGGTTAGCAACTTCCACCATAGCGGGATTATCTTCGAGCGACAATATCGCTCTGGCCTGGCTGTAGGATAGTCTGCCCTCCGAGACCATCTTCTGAACTTCCTTAGGAAGGTTCAATAGTCTCAATACGTTGGTGATGTTTGTTCGGGATTTGCCCAGCTGCTTGGCTAGATCCTCTTGCGTATAATGATATTTCTTGATCAGCTGATTGTAGGCATTAGCCTCTTCGATCGGTGTCAGGTCTTCTCTTTGAATGTTCTCAAGCAGAGAGATCTCCATCATCTTCTGATCATCGAAATCCACAACTACCGCCGGGATCGTCGTCTTTTCCGCAAGCTTGGAAGCTCTCAGCCTTCTTTCACCGGCGATCAGATCATAGCCGCTCAGCGCTTTGCGCACAAGGATCGGCTGGAATACACCGTACTGTCTGATCGAATCTGCCATTTCCTGCAAGGCCTGCTTGTCGAAAGTCTTACGCGGCTGATAGGGATTCGGACGGATATCCTTGATCGCTATTTCGCTCTGGGTCGCCTTGATATCGGACGTGCCGTTGGAGATATCATCCAGGAAGGAGTCAAAGTTATCTCCAAAGATCTCACTCAATCCTTTTCCGAGTTTTTTCTTATTGGCCATCGCTACCCTCCACATTGTTGTTCAGCACTTCTCTTGTCAAGGCAACATAAGCCTTGGCTCCTTCGGAGTTGAGCGCATAGTCATAGATCGAAAGACCCGTACTTGGCGCTTCTGAGAGTTTGATGTTGCGCGGTATGTAAGTCCGATAGGCTTTTTCCTTGAAGTGTTTTCTGATCTCCTGACCGACTTCAGCTGACAGATTGGTCCTGGCGTCATACATCGTAAGCAGGACACCCTCGATCTTAAGATTCGGATTGAAAAGTCTTTGAACCAGTCTGATCGTCTGTAACAGCTGTGTGATACCTTCCAGTGCATAGTATTCGCTCTGTACCGGGATCAATACCGAATCGGCAGCCGTCAAGGCGTTGGTATTGAGTAAGCCCAGTGACGGCGGACAGTCGATGATGATGTAATCATAGCGGTTCTCAATATCTGCCAGAGCATTCTTCAGATAGGATTCTCTTCCTTCTTCGATCTTGGCCAGCTGCAGATCGGCACCGGCCAGATTGATGTTGGAAGGCAGGATATCCAGCGGCGGTTTCTGCAGCGTCCTGATGCATTCGCTGATATTTACCTCATCATTGAGTATCGCATCATAGACGGTAGGGTCACCAAGACCCACCCTGTATCCTAGACCCTGAGTCGCATTGCCCTGAGGGTCGAAGTCGACCAGTAATATTCTTTTATTCAAGTAGGCTAAACCGGCAGCCAGATTGATACTGGTAGTGGTCTTACCTACGCCACCTTTTTGGTTCGCAATAGCGATCTTCCTTGCCATGTATACCCCTTTCTACTTCTTCATCCTGATCACGATCTTGACATTGTCTTCATATTCAGTCACCTGCATGTCCGAATCGATGCCTGATTGCTTGCACAGATCAAAAGCCTGTTTGATCGTATTGATACCGATCTTCAGATTATTGGAAACACCTTTTGACTTCCTGTGAGATTCAAGAAGCTGGTTGATGTATTCTTCGCTCTTGGAGACGTTGTATTTGCGGTTGACGATCGTCATGTATACTTCTTCAAGCTTTTCGGCCGGTACATTCAAAAGCGCTCTGGCATGTCTTTCAGTGATGATGCCCTGCGAGATCGCCTGTTTGACGTAGTCAGGAAGCTTCAGAAGTCTCAGTTTATTGGCGACAGTCGACTGACGGTATCCAAGTCTTTCTGCCAGTTCGCTCTGGGTCAGATCTTCCGACTTCATGATCTTGCGCATCGCCATTGCCTGTTCGATCGCATTGAGATCTTCACGCTGCAGGTTTTCGATCAGAGCCAGTTTTGCGGATTCATCATCACTGCTTTCCATAATGATGGCCTCGATGTCCCTGTCACCGTTCAACAGGCAGGCTCTGTATCTTCTTTCACCGGCGATCAGTTCAAACTTGTCGCCGTTTTTCCTTACTGTTACCGGCTGTAAGAGACCGTTCTGCTTGATGGACTCAGCCAGTCCCTTTATTGATTCATCATAAAAATCAAGCCTTGGCTGGGACTGATTGGGAATGATCTTATCTAATCTTATTCTTACTATTTCTTTTTTCATAACGGATTCTTTTTAATTATATTATATTTCCTAGGATATTTTAACGGTGTTGGCTTTTCTTTTTTAAAATACGCGATCGTCCTTTTGTCACCATTGAACAGCTGTTCATTTGCGATGTTTTCCACTGTGAAGCCCATGGCCTCAATGGCCTTTTTCGCATCAGCTATTTCCTGGCGACCATCTTTGCCTCTCATGCAGATGAAATAGCCGTTTTTCTTTACCATGGCCCCGCAGACTTCGATCAAGGCGTTGAGATTGCTGACAGCTCTGGCCGTGACGTAATCATACTGTTCACGATGTTCAAGGGAATAGTCCTCGCCTCTGGTGTTAATAACTTCGATGTCTTTTAGGCCCAGCCTTTGAATCAGGCTGTTAAGGAAGACGCAGCGCTTGCCGATCGGCTCAATAAGCAGGACCTTCAGCTCAGGATAGACGATCTTCAGCACAACACCCGGGAAACCTGCTCCCGTCCCGACATCGACGAGCGTTCCCTGCAGATCCTTCTGTACTGCCAGAAGCGAATCGTAGAAATGCTTATCCAGCACCTCCTCATATTCGCTAATCGCCGTCAGATTGACCTTCTCATTATATTCCTTAAGGTAAAAGGCATAATCATTAAGCTGATCGATGATCCTGTCTTCCGGTTCAATGCCTCTATTTTTCAGTGCGTCTAGAAATTCCTGCAGTGTCATATAAATATTATACTTTGAAAAAACCACTTAGTTTATGCTAAGTGGTCATCATTTCGATCAATTGCTAAGGACCTTTATTTTCCTGTTGGATTTGCTTACAACGATCTTGTTGAGTTGTCCTATCTCCATCCCGTCCGCAAAGATCGTAGCCGTGTATTTTCTGTCGACAAGGCTTATCTTTACGCTTTTCTTATTATCCACAGTCAGCGCATTTACGCCTTCGGTATAAGGGCAGATCGGGGTTATGCCTATAAGCCCGTCTTCCTCCTTAAAAGCCTGGCCACCGGCTGAAACATTGTAGGCTGTCGATCCGGTTGCCGTGCATACGATCAGACCGTCGCCTCTGAATCTTTTACTGTGTCTTCCGCTGCTGTACTCAAGCTCGATCGTACCGCCGAAATAATCTTTGCCTACTACCACTTCATTCAAGGCGTGATATGTCTTGTTCCTATATTCAAACTGCAATAAGGAAAGCTGCTTAAGTATGAGTTTGTCAAAATCCAGATCATCGATGTTTTTTAACTGGCAGACACAAAGATAGCCCAGATTTCCGCAATTGATTCCGCAGATCGGCATATCATT
>CADCPE010000098.1 GCA_902803275.1 uncultured Erysipelotrichaceae bacterium | reverse complement strand
CCGAAGCGTCTGATGATGCCGGAAAGAAACAGTGATCCCAGCAGATACATGTTTCTGCTGTTCAGTTTCTCAAAGACGAAACTGAAATCATCATAAAGATCCATATCCCTGTTTTTCAAGACAAGTTCCGCCAGTACATTCTTGAAGGACATCATCACGATGTCTCTGTCTTCAAAATGATTGGACAGAAGCTTCTGGTTGTGAATGGTATAGATAGTCTTGTTGTCCTTGTAGTCGATGATGAACTCATACTTGCACATGGGCAGACAATGATTTTTGCTGGTGATCTTCTTTGCCGATCTGCCGATCAAGGAAAGAACGCCGTGATCCTTGCACAGCACCTGCATCAGAACGTCTGCATCGCGGTAATCGGCCTGGTTCAGGACATAGCCTTCTACCCTGTCATTCATCCTTATCTCCCGAAAAATAGCCGAGATTGAACAGCTGTTTTTCAGAATTGAGCCAGTCTTCCTGCACCCGCACATAGAGTGAAAGGATGACTTTCTTGCCGTCAAAAAGTCTGGCGATATCCGTGGACGACTGATCATTGATCTTCTTGAGCATGCTGCCGCCCTTGCCGATGATGATGCCCTTATGAGTATCCTTGTTGCAGATGATGGTCGCTTCAATGAAGACCTTGGAGGTCTTCTCCTTGATCTCTTCGACCTGCACCGCTACCAGGTGAGGAACTTCTTCACGCATGTTGACGATGATCTTTTCTCTGATGATCTCGGAGATCTGGAAATCGCGGTTCATGTTGGTCTTGACATCCTGAGGATAGTAAAGCACACTGTCATTCAAATACTTCCTGCTGGTTTGCAGCAGTTCATCAAGATTCTCCTTATTCAAAGCGCTGATCGGAATGATCTCCGCAAAGTCATAATTATTGTCAGCGTAGGCTAATCTTTTGATCAGCACTTCAGAGTTGACTTCATCGATCTTGTTTACCAGCAGAAACACCGGTGCGCCATAGGAAAACAGTCTGTCCAGTATCTCTCTGTCATCCTTCTGCAGGCCCTTGTTGCCGTCGCAGATATAGTAGATCACATCGACACCGGCTGCCTGAGACATGGCTTCCTTGTTCATGTAGGAACCCAAGGCGGTCTTGGCGGTATGGATGCCGGGGGTATCGATAAAGACGATCTGCAGGTCTTCCTCATTCAAAATACCCAGGATCGCATTTCTCGTCGTCTGGGCTTTAGGGGTCGTGATCGCGATCTTTTCGTTAAGCAGCGAATTGATCAGCGTTGATTTTCCGGCATTAGGTTTGCCGATGATCGCTATAAATCCTGATTTCATCAGTCCAGATCGTCCACTCCAAAACTGTCAGGCAGAAGCTGTGAAACATTCGTTACTCTAGTTTCCGTGCCATTAGAAAGAATAATAGGTGTATCGTGATTCAGCAGCTCAGAAAGTACCTGCCGGCAGATGCCGCAAGGGGTACCTAGGCGCTTGCCGTCAGTGACGATCGAGATCGCCTTGATGTCGTTTTTGCGATAGCCGTTTGAATATGCCGCAAAGATCGCACTTCTTTCCCCGCAGTTTGTCGCGCCGTATGAGGCGTTTTCGATATTGGCGCCTTTGAAGGTCTCGCCGTCATTGCACAGCACGCAGGCGCCCACATGATAGTTTGAATAAGGCGCATAGGCGTTCTTCATTGCTTCAAAAGCTTTCTCTACCAGTTGTTCATTACTTATCATCCAATGATTCTCCTTATCAACGTGAATATACATACTGCAAGTGCACCGAGCGAACTAGTCAGCACAGCCGCACTTGACAGGTCCTTTATGATCTTTATCCTTTCATCTTTCTGCGTATTGAGATAATCGCCGATCTTCTCTACAGCCGTATTGAAGATCTCACATGAGATGACCAGCACTATGCAGACGATGAAGGCCAGCCATTCATAATAGTCCAGCCTGATGATCATTCCGCCGATGATCGCCATAATCCCGAGAACAAGCTGTATCATTACCGCCTTGTGCCTGAAGGCGATCTTCAGGCCGTTGAAGGCATCGGCAAACTTCTTCATTCAAGATCCCCCACGATCTTTCTTTGCAGGGCAAACATCCTTTTTTCATCTTCGGGATTCATGTGATCATAGCCCAGAAGATGCAGCAGACCATGGACAAACAGGAAGACGAACTCCCTTTTGATCGAATGTTCATAGTCGTGAGCCTGGCTGATGGCCCTGTCCCTGTTGATGAAGATATCGCCCAATTCGATGACGTCTTCATATTCGACTGTCTCCTCATTATCCAGCAGCGCAAAAGAGATCACATCGGTGACCTTATCGATGCCACGGTATTCTCTGTTGATCCTTCTGATTGTCACAGGACCGCAGATAATCAGCGATACGGCGTAATTATCTTCCATCTTAAGAGTCTTAAGCGTCTTCCTGTAATATTCCTCGATCAAAGGATAATAGTCCTTAAAATCGCTGTATTTGGTTCTGTTTACAATGTTGATCATCTTCTATAATTATACCTTGATTTAATCATTTATTAATGTTATATTAAATTAGCAGTCTAGATAATAGAGTGCTAATTATATGCTAAAGGAGGAGTATGATATGGCAGTTAAACAGTTTAAAACAGAATCAAAAAGATTGCTGGATATGATGGCCAACTCGATCTATACCAATACCGACATCTTCTTAAGAGAGCTTATTTCCAATGCGTCCGATGCCCTGGATAAAAGGCACATCCTCTCTTTGACAGATCCCGATATCACCTCAGAGGATCCGAAGATCCACATTGATGTCGACAAGAAAAACAGAACGATCACTATCACCGACAACGGCATCGGTATGGATAAGAAGGAACTCGAAGATAATCTCGGCACCATCGCCAAATCAGGCACCTTTGAATTCAAGAGCGAGCTCGATGAAAAAAGCGAGGCCGACATCATCGGACAGTTCGGAGTCGGATTCTATTCCGCCTTCATGGTCGCCGACAATGTCGAGGTGCTCAGCCGCAAGGTAAATACTGATAAAGCCTATAAGTGGACTTCGAACATGGACGGCTACGAGATAAGCAGCGGCGAAAGAGATGATTACGGTACAACGATCACTCTGCACGTCAAAGACAACACCAAGGAAAAGAAATACGACAAGTACCTTGACAGAAACGAGATCCAGTCACTGGTAAAGAAGTATTCCGATTTCATCAGATACCCGATCGAAATGCTTGTGGAAAGCTATGACTACAAGGAAGACGGCAAGTCGGAGAAAGTCGAGAAGCTTCAGACGATCAACTCCATGCAGCCGATCTGGAAAAAAGCCAAGAAGGACATCAAGCCTGAAGACTATGAGAACTTCTACATGCAGGAATACTACGATTATTCAAAACCGCTCAAGACGATCCACTACAAGGTCGAAGGAAGCACTTCCTACAGCGCCTTGCTGTTTATTCCTTCGCAGAGGCCTTTCAACTACTATACAAGCGACTACAAGCTTGGACTCAAGCTCTATTCCCGCGGTGTCTTCATCAAGGATGAGGCAAAGGAGATCGTTTCCGATTACTTCCGTTTCATCAGAGGCGTAGTTGACTCGGATGATCTTAGTCTGAATATCTCCCGTGAGATCCTGCAGCAGGATTATCAGATGAAGAATCTGAAGAAGTCCGTGGACAAGAAGATCAAATCCACACTGCAGACCATGCTGGAAAAACAGCGTGAAGACTATGAGAAGTTCTTTGACAGCTTCGGCACACAGCTCAAATACGGCTGCTATGACGGCTTTGGCGCCAACAAGGATGTTCTGATCGATCTGATCATGTTCAAGTCCTCAAAGGAAGATAAATACGTCACACTCAAGGAATATGTCGACAGGATGAAGAAAGGCCAGAAAGACATCTACTATGCTTCAGGTGAATCTCTGGAAAAGATCAAGCAGCTGCCGCAGCTGGAGAAAGTCCTCGACAAGGGCTACGAAGTTCTCTACTTCACCGATTCCGTCGATGAGTTCTTCGCTTCAGTCGTGAATACCTATGATGAAAAACCATTCAAATCGATCCTGAAAGGCGATCTTGATCTCGATTCCAAGAAGGAAAAGGAAGACCTGGAGAAAAAGAGCGAAGAAAGCAAGGATCTGCTGGACAAGATCAAGGAGATCCTCAAAGACAAGGTTCAGGATGTCAAGCTCTCATCAAGACTCAAGACCTATCCGGCATGTCTGGTATCTGACGACATGATGTCCATCGAAATGGAAAAAGTCTTCAGACAGATGAATCAGGAAGGCATGAAAGCCAACAAGATCCTGGAGATCAATCCCGATCACGAGCTCTTCGCTGCCTTAAAGAAACTCAATGATGAAGGAAGCGATATCTCCGACTACGCTATTCTTCTTTATCAGCAGGCTCTTTTGATGGCAGGGCTGGAACTCGATGATCCGAGCGCCTATGCCTTGAAGATCTCCGAACTGATGCTCAAAGCGATCAAATGATCATAAGGGATGAGATGAATTCTCATCCTTTTTTATTATTCATGATGAGAATAAGGCGTTTTTTCAGTATAATATTTAATTGCAAATGCCTAAATCCGTTAAGAATCAAAAAAGAGCGATCATCATCCTATGCGCCATTCTGATGCTTATGTCTGCTTATCTGTTCGGACTGGTTTTCTTTTCCGCGCATTTTCTGCCCCGTACCACCATTGACGGCATCGATGTTTCTCTGATGGATCTAAACAAGGCCAACGAGGCAATAAAAGACATCAGGCCGCAGATCACGATCATTCAGAAGACCGGTAATTCAGGCAGTCTGTATAAGCAGACAATTGCGCTGAAAGATCTTGGCAGCGATATCACCTACGATGCTTCCGCAAATCTGAAGAGTCAGAACACGCTCCTGTGGTTTGCCTCGCTGTTTGATCAGAAAGATCTCGGTCAAAACAGGATCAAAGGCACAGCTTCGGCTGAAAAGATAAAGGAACTGGCGGAAGATCTTTACTGTCTCAAGGAAGAAAAGATCATAAAACCGGTCAATGCTCATTATGAGATAAAAGATGGTGATCTGGTCTTGATCAGATCATCAGATGGTTCATATATTGATAAGGATACAGCGATCAGGGCTTTCCATGATCATATCGATCAGCTGTTCATAAAAGCCGATTCCCTGGATCTTGATCTCACCGGTCTTTATGAGAAGGCAAGTATCGGCGATAACGATCCTTCACTTGATGGAAAGAAAGCCTATATCGAAAAGCTTATAAACAGAAAGATCGAATTGAACGTATACGATGAAAAGGTTGAAATGAGTAAGGAAGATATCTGTTCCCTGTACGATTTCACCGACTCTGATCCGATCCTCAATGAAGATCATCTGGACGACTATCTGCTGAAGTTCGCGATCGAAAATGACGGCTCATCATCATTCATAGACAAACAGGATCTCAAAGAAAAGCTCATGAAGATCATGCCGGAAACCACAGATGAAACCATTGAGGTGAATACCATTCCAGGTCAGCCTGTAAGAAGAGTCGAAGTCAAGATAAATCAACAGACACTCTACTACTATGAAGACGACATACTGACACTGAAATCACCGATCGTCTCCGGCAACAAGGATCTGACCGACGAGACACCGCATGGGAAATTTGAAGTCAGAAGAAAAGTCGAAGACACGAAGCTGCGAGGAAGAGACTATATCGAACACGTCGACTACTGGGTCGGTTTTGATGAAACAGGCGGAATGTACGGGCTCCACGACGCCCAATGGCGTGATGAGTTCGGCGGCGATATCTGGCTGTATGATCCGTCAAGAGGCTGTGTAAACATGCCTTTGAACAAGATAGGACTTCTGTTTAAGCGCCTCAGGCTCGGGGATGAAATAAGCGTTATGGATTAAACAAGGAGAGCAGTACAGCGCTCTCCTTTTCTATTGCAGTTTATAGTCCCAGTATCTGGACATGTCGCCGAAGGAATAGATCCTCATGGTTTTTCTGGTGAGATTGTAGATACACGAGTATTGGGTCTTTCCCCTGTCAGCTCCGTTTTCAGGATCCTTGATGACCAGTTTCATCAGGTTTTCCACAAAGTCTTCGCGCATGCCTTTTTTTCTGGTCCTGAACAATCCTGCCTTCAGCACTTCATCTCTGCCGCAGCCTTCAGGGAAGAATCTGTCTTCTTTTGCGACATAGTGATTGGTCGCATGATCGATATCGGTGACAACCATCTCATCACCCAGCCATTCGATCAGACAGGACCTGCCGCTTTTATCGGCGACCATGATATGATAATCAGCACCAGGCATCGCTCCTTTGACGTTGACGTTGCCGAATAATCCAAGAGTTTCTTCAACATCTGCACAGTTATCCAGTGCCATCCTCATGACGATCGGATGAAGATAGGTATTCTTGTCCTGCTTCCTTGTCTCGATCGTTTCCATATCGGCGATCCAGGCTTTCTTATCAGCCTTATTTACCGCAACCGAATTATAGGATACATGCTGCCAGTATGGATCAGGAACTTCACCGGGATTTTCTAGAAACAGATTATCCTTATTCGGGTTGAGTCTTTCCTCATAGCTATCATATGGTATTTCCTTCCAGTCGGCTTTTACGCAAAGGGCCAGTATGGAGATCGCCAGCCCTGCTTCATTCATACCGTCCATGCACAGATACGGACACAGCACAAAGCCGCTGAGATCAGTAACGCCGTCATCCGCCATTCCTTTGGCGTATGAGCCGTTTTTAAAGTCTATCCAGTACGCATCGCCACAGCCTAATGATCTATACTTTGCCTTGGGATTGTTTCCCTCAACGATCATATTCAAGCCTGTGCGAGGATTATGCACGCGGTCATTGTTCTTGTAGTGGGAGTAGTCATAATTGCGGACAAACAGGATATCGCCGCCAAGATTCCTGGTCACAAAAGTTGAACAGCCGGCAGAGATGATCGCCTTGAACATATCCGGCAGATCATAGTAGTCGTAGTTGCATGTCATGTGGTAGAGATAGCCTTCATCATCTACTCTTCTGATTGATTCAACAGCTTCGATCTGTTTAGGATCTGAAAGTAGTGCGTGCGGATTCATATTAATGGCCACTCCTTTGTGCAACTGCTTCATCATATTCCTTCTGCGTATCGATCATTGAGGCAAAGACAGCCATCAGAACAGCTACCAGTGCCGGGATCCATCCTAAAAGGGCGTTGATCGCATTCTGTGTTGCGATATTCTGCAAAAGACCCTGATCGGCCAGTTTGGCTGAGAATCCTGCTGCAGCCAGAGCTACCAGGAACAGTTTATCGACAGCAGCTTCAGCAATCTTGGAAGCCAGGCTATCACCGGTAGAGACCATCGTATCCAGTCTTCTGCCGTTTTGGATCTCAACGATATCCGAAATAGAGTTTCTGTTGGTATTGAAGAGAATGAAAGTCATCGTCAGACCGATGCCGGCAGAGATCGCATTGATGTAGGCATTGACTACATTATACGGATT
>CADCPE010000097.1 GCA_902803275.1 uncultured Erysipelotrichaceae bacterium | reverse complement strand
TCAAAATAGAAATCAAGACGGTCTCCGGACTGGAACTGCTTGAGACCTTTGGACATGAAGGCCTTGAATTCATCGGCATAGGTATAGCCGGTTATTGAGGCCTTGTAGGAATTAAGTGACTTTGTGGTTACAGGTTCCCACTCGATATTGATGATGATGTCATCATTGCCGTTCAGTCTGGCTCTGGCAATACCGGTGTAGACAGTTCCTTCATCTGTTTTCCTTGGCTGAGTGGTTTCATAACAGATCAGGTTGTTGTTGATATGGACCCAGGAATCGTCCATGTAGATAGTCTGATTGCCTTCAGTATCTGCTACATAGTCGTTGCCCAAGTATCTGAGCATGTCATGATCTTTCTGATATACAGCTACCTGTGTATCGACGATCATCTTTTCAACTTTTTCCGGCAGATCTGCCCTGTAGCCGTCATCTGTTTCAACTAATGGGATATCGATGAACACGCTTGTCGTATCGTATTGCTCAAAACCTTTGATGTACCATTCTTCATTGGTGAGATAGTCATCTTTTTGCTGGGCTACCATGATGGAGAAGAAGTTGTTGTAGAATGCCTTCTGATCGTTCATGGCGAACTCAATAAACTGCTTGTATATGTCACTGTAGATACTGGCGGATTTGACCGGGAAGGATAAAGCCAAACCGTTAACACCTTCAGCTGAATTTCTGTTGCGGTATGGAATGGCAGCTTTGATCGAATCAATGGCGACTTGGCAGGCATTATCCTTGCAGATACGGTTGTCATAATCCAGTTCATCAAGGATCTTCAGATAATGGATAAGATCGATACTTTCATAATTTGAAAAACCGTAGGCTTTGGATGCCGAGATGGAGATATCGGCATAGTATTCAGGATTTTCAAGGATCGCTTCATTTGAATCAGAAAACAGCTTATTCAGATTTTCATAGATCGGTCTGATCATCGTCAGATCGACGACTGAAAGGGTCGCTGAAGAATCGATCTTGCCTTCTTTGATAGCGGTATTATACAGATCGTATGCGGATATTAGTTCCTGAGCAAAGTCTAGTGAAGGAACAGTAGGGTCTTTGGCGAGCTTGCCAAAGGCGCTGGTATAGAACCAGCCATATCCGCCTTCGGATTCTTCTGATGCGATGAAGTAATCGGCATAAGGCTCAAAAGCCACAGCTGTTTCCAGGGTCTGCATCAGACAGGCATCAAAACCGATGATGTCAAATCTGACACCGGCATTTTGAAGTGCCGAGATCATCTCGTTTACCAGCATGGTCCTGTGACCCTTTTTTCTGTTGAGCTCATCTACACCATAGCCGTTAGAGAAACCTCCGCCATGATCCCATAAGACCAGGATATAGCGATCAGCCGGATAGTTCCTTTTTGTCCAGGCGATGAAATCTTCAAGAGATTTAGCTTCGCTCATGCACAGCTTCGGATCGAGATCTTCAATCTTAGTGAACTTTCCGTTTTCGATCAGATAGCGGCCGTTGCTGTTTTCCTGAATGCCGTTCATGAACCAGCGGAAAGATCCCCCGGCCTGCATGACAAATGAAAGCTTATCGCCTTTGGATGATGCATCAATCATCTGTTTGATGTTTGCGGTGGCATATCCGCCGGCATTTTCCAGATCGGACCCGATGACGTAGCTCATGACTACGACATTGCCATCCTGACTGTGGTCAGGGAAGAAATACTCACGGGAATGTTCGGCATTTTCGATAAGAGAAACGTTTGCATCAAGTGCTTCTTCACGGCTCATCGCATTGTTGTCACCGACGATATCTTTTGTCCTGTCTTCAACTCCCTTGAGCAAGTAATTGGCCAGGAATCTTGGCTGCTGTCTTCTGATCGTGATAAGACTGACTCCTAAAGTGATAGCGACGATCTCGGCCGCACAGATCAAAACGATGATCGCATAGCGCAGTACGCTTGCGATACGGCCCAGAAGATTTTTGACTTTGAATGTCGGACCGATGAAAAGATCATCGCCTTTAGCCAGCAGATACAGGAATAAAGGCGGGAACAGGAACATGACGATATACAGCCATCTGGTTTTTCTCATGGCTTTCAGAAGTCTTCTGTATAAACGCATGAGGAAGAAAAAATAGACGATCGCTCCGACATAGACCATAAGACGGCCCATGCCTCTAAGCGGATTCATGTATAATCCGGCCAGTACGAATATCAAGGTAATGATGATGGCCCTGTTGAAACTGAGCTTTCTGCAGTAGACATATTTAGAAAGACGCCATTCGGCAATAAAAGGAACGATCGCATAAGCGGGATTATCACCGGCCTTATTGAGCATGAAATAATAGCCGAATGACTGCAGCGCCCATGCGAGTATCCATAAGTATTTGTTGTTAAGAAAGAAGAACAGCAGCATAACAATTCCTCCAGTATTTATCGTTATTCTAATGATATCATTGAAAAAGTGTAATAGTCTTTTGAAGAACCAAAACCTAAATATAACAACACTGTCAGGTGTTATCATAAGGATTAGGAAAGCGTGGTAAGAAGTATGTATGTATTCTATTCAGACGGATTCTTTGGCTATGGTGAGCCCGGTGATTTCAGGTATTTCTCTTTTTTTCATTTTCTGCCTTTGCTTATTCTGCTGGCCGCGATTATTGTCACATATCATAAACAGGATGCCTTGCGAAAATGGAAATATGAAGAAAGAGCCAGATACATCTATGCCTTCATAATGATGATCGTCGAGATGTCATACTTCTGGCGCCTTCTGTATATCGGTGATGAAACAGGACAGAACTCCTTGCTGATCAAGCTTCCGCTTCAGGTGTGCCAGTGGAGCCTGATATCGTGCATCTTCATGATCCTGAGCAAGAATCAGAAGCTGTTCGATATCTGTTTCTATGTCTGCCTGATCTTTGGAACGGCCGCCTGTCTTACGCCGACTGTAATCGTCAGGACCGGTCCGACCTATTATCGCTATTATCAGTTTTTTCTGGAACATGAACTGCCGATATA
>CADCPE010000096.1 GCA_902803275.1 uncultured Erysipelotrichaceae bacterium | reverse complement strand
CGATACAGCCGATCTTTCTTCGACTGCCAGATCAGGGAACTCTTTTCTGGCTTCTTCCTGTGCTGACCAGACAGAAGCGCCGGCTTCCGATACGATCGCATATTCGACCTGCAGATCATTTTCCTTGATCAGTTCGGCGACCAGTTTCTCTGATTCCCTTGAAGCGGTGCCGTTACCGATAGCCACGATCTTGACGGCATACTTTTTGATCATGTCAAGAAGCTTCTTCTTGCTCTTGTCGATCTCTCCTTCTTTTCTGAACGGATAGATCTTGTCTACCGTCAGCATCTTGCCTGTTTCATCAAGAACCGCCAGTTTGCAGCCGTTATAGTAACCTGGGTCAAAACCCAGTACGACTCTGCCCTTTAACGGAGCCTGCGAAAGAAGCTTTTCCAGGTTCAGGGAGAATACTTCGATCGAAGTATTGTGGGCTTTCTCGGAAAGATCGCTTCTGATCTCGTTTTCGATAGAAGGCATCAGCAGTCTGTCGATACCATCATCGATCGCATCGATCATATATGATTCAAGATTGCTTTTTTTATCTTTGATATAGAATTCATGAGCCAGCTGCTTGATGTGTTCAAGATCATAGGACATTGAAACACTGATGACCTTTTCCTTTTCCGCTCTGTCGATCGCCATTACACGATGATCAGCGATATTGGAGATCTTTTCGGAATATTCATAATACATCTCATAGACCTTCTTTTCGTCGACCGCATCCTTCTTGATGTTAGTGACGATGGCTCCGGCCTTGACGATTAGATCCTTGAATTTCCATCTCAGGTTGGCGTTATCGGAAACATTCTCCGCAACGATATCCTTGGCGCCCTGAATGGCTTCGTTTACATCTTTAACATTCTCATTGATGTATTTTTCTGCTTCCTTTTCAAGATCACCATTCTCCGGCAAAGACAGAAGATAAATGCTCAAAGGTTCCAGACCGTTCTTGATCGCAATACCGGCTCTGGTCTTTTTCTTCTGCTTGTATGGCTTATAGAGATCTTCGACCTGTGAGAGCTTCGTGCAGTCATTGATCTGTTTTCTCAGTTCTTCAGTCAGTTTGCCCTGAGTTTCGATCAGGTTGATGACGCTTTCCTTTCTTTCAGCCAGGTTCAGTTCATATTTATACTGTTTTTCAATAAACAGGATAGCCTCTTCATCAAGAGCTCCGGTAGCTTCCTTACGATATCTGGCAATAAAAGGGACCGTATCCCCTTCTTCCAGCATCTTCAGGACTGTTTCTACCTGCTTAACTGAGATCTTAAGTTCATCAGCTATGCTTTTAATAATGTTTTCATTCATACGCAAAATACCTCACAATGAATGATTTTACCATTTTACTTGCTTATTTCCAAATATCGAGAAAACAGATGCCGCCTTTTAAGCGACCAATAACGCATATGGGTCCAAGACAATAAAAACAGAATAAGAAAAACGGAGGAAAACACAATGAAAATTGATGAAAACAGGCTGATTGAATACCTTGAAAACCATATCGGAGAAAACTGCAGAACAGTTGATCTTGCTAAAATATGCGGCATGTATAGCAAAGCAGGAGATTTTTATATAGACCTAAAGACAGATGGCGAGATAAGAAGAATAGCTGCCAAAAACGGATACAGTTTCAACAGCAGCCATCATGATAATGAAGAGATAGGCATGCCTTGGGTCATTGATTTCTATATCAAAGCAGCGGTATCAAAAAAGACTTTTAAACAGATCCGTTCAGCTTAAAATGGAAAAACTGAAATAAAAAGGTATCAACTTGATACCTTCTGATTTTCTATTGTTCCAGATCCTCTTCAAGGAGCGTTACAACATTCAATATCTTCTTTAGCTTGATGTTGGTTTTTTCAATCTTTATCTGATTGCGGTATTCCTGATTATCTGGATACATCTTGGCCTTAAGATAGGCGTTGTACAGTCTTCCGAATGCTTCGAATTCTGATACGTCGACATATGGTTTTTCTTCAACGAGTTCATTCTTCAGAGTATGCAAATAGATCTTATAATACTCCCCATTTTCGAACCAGTCATTAAAGACACTTAGACCATAGCTGCGGTTCTGGAAGTTTACTTCACGTTTGATCTCTCTTACCAGCAGGAAAGAGTTTATCACCAGAATGAACATGAAAAAGACGATCAGTACTCTCACAAATCTTGACATCAGACTATTCTTCATTGTTCAACCTCCTGGTCGCCAAAACGACAAGCTCAGCTGAAGTCAATTCGTCCATGGATGCGATATCCTCATCCGTAAACTTAAAGAAGGTCTTTAAGACGAGTTCATATTCCGCATCTATTTCCTGCGCATAACGCTTGAATCTTTCCTTTTCGATGCGTTTTACATTGTACTTATGTTCGTCCTGATAATCTTTGATCGCTTCACAGGCTTTTACTAAAGGATCAGTATAATACTCGGCATCATAGCGAAAATCGCTCATGTAATCGAGAATCCTGGTATAGTCCGTACACAGATTGAAAAGCGGATAGTAATCAGGGAAATCGGAATAGCGCAGATCATAGTGGTCCATGAATTCATGCAGTTGAGCATATTTACCGTTTTCGAGATATTCATCCAGTTTTGCATTGATCTCTTCGATCGAATACTTCTGGACATTTATTCTTTCCGCAAATTCATAAGATGCACCATGCAATGGAAGCATGATGAGGTTGACCAAGAGAACGATGACCAGAACGATGAGCGGGCCATACGATCTTCTGGAACGGAATACTTCTTCACTTACTTCCTTCTGGGCATTGCGGTAGGTCTTCTCAAGCGATTTGAGCTTCTTGATATGTTCAATTGCTTCCTTGTTTTCAGTACCGCAGTATGGACATGTGGCCTGATCAAGACTTAAAGGAGCACCACAGTTCTTGCAGTTAACCATTGTCAGCCTCCTTCATCTTGTCTTTCAGTTCATAGGAATGTATATAACCATAGTCATCCTTTAAAGAATCGTAGATCTCGGCCATTTCTTCCTCACTGTATCCAAAACCTTTCATCTTTTCGATCAGGATCGCCTTATTATTCAGATATTCCTGATATTCTTCCTTGGACATCCTGTTGATGTTGGCATAGTAATCAGGATGAAAGATGAAATAGAGCATATTTTCAAATACGTATTCGTCAAGTTTTTCTTTTTCGTTTAGTTTATTGAACTCATCCTTCAAAGTAAAAGCTGTGTAGTGCTCCCAGTTATAGGCGAAATGATAGTTCTGATTAAGCAGTTTCCTTAAAGTATCGAAGTCATTTTCCGCATAAGCTTTTTCGATCTTTTCCAGATTTTCGTCTTCCCACATGAGATCTTCCAGGGTCTCTTGATCATATTCCTTGTCGTTATAGTAGTTGACATTGGCCATGGCACCGAAAAGTCCACCTACAATAGTGCAGACAAATACAATGATCAGCCCTCTCAGGATCGCCATAAAGACGACTTTTCTGCGGGTCTCAAAATTCTCGAATTTCAGGCCGAACATCTGATCGATGATATCTGATACACTGCCTCGATAGTTGCGATAGGCCCCTTTCTTGTTCATGGTGGAACAGTATGGGCATCTGCTCAGCTTGCTGTCATATGATCCACCACAGTTCTTGCATATAATCTTCATAACATAATTAATGATATCACTTTATCAGCCATACAAAAACAAAGACACCGAAGTGTCTTTGTTTGGAAATTGTTTTTGCAGCAGATTATTCTACCTTCAGTGAGCCTAAGGCGATGAACTTGCCTGACTTGCGGTCAAACAGGATGGCATTCTTGCCCTTGAAGTCTACCTTGACCTTATCACCCAGTTTATAGACAACACCGCCGAACATGACGCCTGTCAGAAGATAATTGCCGATTGCAACTCTGACTGTCGTTTCCATACCGGTAGGCATTGAAGAATAGATCTCTCCTTCAAATTTTCCGCTGGCATCGATCGTAACGAATTCCGGACGGATACCGATGACGAAATCTCTGTCAGTGTATTCGATCTCATCGCCGTAATCTTCCGGTTGATCGATCATTGCAATATGATACTTGAAGTTGGTTTCCTTGTTGCTTCTTTCGACATAGCCCTTCTGGGAAGCTTTCTTGGCAAGTTCCCGTGCCTCTGCCTCCTTATCGGCATTGAGATCCGCATGCCACTTCTTGATATCGATCGGCTCATTCGGAACGAATTTCAGCTTGTTATTGTTGAAAACATCAAGTTCGAAAACACCGTCATTTTGTTTGCCGTGTGCTTCAATGAAGTTGATTGCCGGATTTCCTACGAAGTCAGCAACAAAGAGGTTGTTTGGCTTGTTGTAGACATCCAGCGGAGCATCGTACTGCTGCAGATAACCGTTGTCGATCAGACAGATCCTGGTTGCCAGAGTCATGGCTTCCATCTGGTCGTGTGTGACATAGACGAAAGTTGAACCGGTATCAAGATGCAGTCTCTGCAGTTCTGATCTCATTTCCAGACGCAGCTTGGCATCCAGGTTGGAAAGAGGTTCATCCATAAACAGGACTGTTGGCTCCGGTGCCAATGTTCTGGCAATCGCAACACGCTGCTGCTGGCCACCGGAAAGCTCAGCCGGATATCTTTCCATAAACATACCGATATTGGTTATTCTGGCTACACGGCGTACTGAGAGATCCATCTCCTCCTTTGTGAGCTTGCGTACTTCCTTTACGACTTCACCGTCTTTATAGGCAACGAATTCATCATCAAGAGTGTAGCCTTTTGCTGCAGCATCGCTTTTTGCTGTTGCAATGATCTTTTCCAGTTCCAGACTGTATTTCTTGGCGTCATCAGCAGCATTGCTGGAAGTGTGCAGATTATAGCTCAGCATTTTCTTGGCGGAATACTGTGAGATCTCATAGGCATCGATCAGCTTGACGATCGCTTTCTTTTCATCGAGTTTGCCCTTCTTGTCATAACAATCGTTGATCAGCTTGGCAACATCATTAGGTCTATTTAATGCCTTGAGCATTTTTGCGGCTGCCTTGGCATCATGATTGATGACAGGAAGCGGTTCCTTTATGTTGGTAAGACCAAAGGAGATGTTCTCATAGACGGTCATGTTAGGCCACAGAGCATAGTTCTGGAACAAGAAACCGACCTTACGCTTATTGGCCGGGATGTTGATGCCTTCAGCCGAATCAAAGACAACACGATCGCCGATCGTGATCTTGCCGCTGGTAGGCGTCTCAAGTCCGGCGATCATTCTTAATGTCGTCGTCTTGCCGCAGCCTGAAGGACCAAGCAGGGTAACGAAGGCATTGTCTTCGATCACCAGATTCAGATCATCTACAGCATAGAATTTATCATAACGTTTTGTAACATGTTCTAAAGTGATTTTTGGCATATATTTTATCCTCCTATTCCTTCATCCAAGCTTGCACCAGTAATCTTGTTTACCAGGAAGTTACTGATCAAGATTGTGACGATCAATATTAAGTTGATACCACTCGAGAATGCATAGAGACCCATTTCATCGAAATAGTCCAGTGTTGTGGAAAGGATGAAGCCCTGAACACACAGCAGCATGAACAGTGAGAGTTCTCTCAAGCAGGTCATGAATGGTAGCAAGAAACCTGAAACGATTGACGATTTCTGAATAGGAATGATGATTCTCGTCATACGCTTGATCCATGGAACATCCTGGATGATCGCTGACTCTTCAATTTCGTTAGACAGCTGCAGCATCGAGTTCAAAGAAGAACGCGAAGCAAACGGGATATACTTGACTGTTCCTACGATGACTAGTGCCAGATAGGTATTGAACAGATTTATCTTTCCGGAAGAGAAAAGAATAAAATATGCAGCGCCTACGGCAACCGATGGCATCAGATAAGGCAGAAAGGCCATGGAGTTTACATAGCTTGCGAGCTTGCCACGTCTGTTCTTGCTGACGGCATAACCGATCAAAGTACCGATCGTGCCTGCTGTCAGACAGCAGATCACGGCAACCAGGATCGTACCTCTGAAAGCTCTCCAGATCATGGAGTTATGCAGGATACCCATCTGTCCATACATACCGTTTTCAGTGATGTTTTCTGCCGTTACCCACCACTTAGTGGTCAGGTTGCTGGTATTGCCGGTATACAGGAATGAATAGTCGCCCGGGTTAGGAAGGAAGGTCTCAAAGGCAAAGGAAATGATCGGATAGATGGATGTGAAGAAAGTAATGATCACAAATACTACCGCAATCACGTAGCGGCCACTGGTACCAAGATTGACCTTGGTGATCTGACCTGACTTGCCTGTGACTGTCGTGTATGACTTGCGCGAATGCAATGAACGCTGATTGAGATACATGATCGCAACGCCAAACATCATCATGATGATCGCAATGATCGAAGCTTCGCCGGTATACTTGTCATTCATTGAGACATATTTTGTCGCAAGAGTTGTAAGATTCAGATAATGCGGGACCGGATAGGAACCGATCGTTGAACCTGCAACCAGCAGGATCGTAGACAGGATAGCCGGTTTGACCATCGGAATCGTAACTCTGGTAAAAATCTTCCACCTAGGCGTATCCAGGATCGTCGCTGCCTCTTCAAGGTTGGCATCCATATTCTTGAAGATACCACCGATCAGAATGTAGGCAAATGGCGCATAGTGCATGCCCAAGACGACGATACATGGGAACAGTCCCAGACACCACCAGGCCGGCATGGTTATGCCAAACAGCGATGCCAGTAAGCCGTTAGATGTACCGGTGACCGCATTGGAGTTGAACAGGTTCTGCCATACGACAGCCAGAGTCCATTGTGGCATGATATACGGGAAGATAAAGATCGAACTCAGATACTTCTTGAAAGCCATGTTTGTCCTGGTTATCAGATAGGCAAAGATACCGCCAAACAGGATCGCAAAGCTGCAAGCACCGATAGCCAGATAGATCGTATTGACTAACGGCGTCCATAGATTTGCCTTGGCCAGACGGGATGT
>CADCPE010000095.1 GCA_902803275.1 uncultured Erysipelotrichaceae bacterium | reverse complement strand
GTAAATCAATTACCAGATATATACTAACCATATAAAAAAGACTCCTATTTCTAGGAGCCTCGGTATTAAACTAATTCGATCGTTGCCATCGGCGCAGCATCACCGCGTCTGATATAAGTCTTGGTAACTCTGGTGTAGCCACCGTTTCTGTCTTTATATTTCGGAGCAACTTCATCAAATAATACCTGAACGGCAGTCTTGCCATCTTTGGTAGTCACATTTCTCAAGAATGCAGCAGCCTGTCTTCTGGCAGAAAGATCATTCTTCTTAGCCAGAGTAATGAGGTGATCTACTACACTTCTGAGTTCCATGGCTTTCTTTTCAGTAGTCTCGATTTTGCCTTTAAGAATTACATCTGTAGCCTGATTCTTAAGAAGAGCTACACGGTGATCGGCTGTACGACCTAATCTACGATTCCACATATTAATTCTCCCCCTTAGTCATTACGCTTGAATGAGAGGTTCAAAGCCTGTAGTTTCTCTTTTACTTCTTTAAGAGATTTCTTACCAAGATTTCTTACTCTGCTCATTTCATCTTCAGTCTTCTGTGTCAGTTCTTCAACTGTAGAGATGCCTGCTCTCTTAAGACAGTTGTAGGATCTGACTGTCAAATCCAGATCATCAATAGACATGTTGACCTTCTTGGTGCTTCCGTCATTGACATAGTCTTTCATCAAAGATTCCATTTCGCTGACTTCGCTGTCAACTTCACTCAACAGTTCAAGATGAGAAACCAGGATCTTTGAAGCTAATGCAATGGACTCTTTCGGGTTGATTGAACCATCAGTCCATACTTCCATCGTCAGTTCATCAAACTTGGCTGACTGACCGACACGGGTCGGTTCAACCGAGAAGTTTGCCTTGACGACCGGAGTATATATAGCATCTGTATAAATAGTGCCAATGCCCTGTGATGAACCCTGATACAGCAGTTTGTTTTCATCAGCAGAAACATAGCCTCTGCCGTTTCTGGCAAGCAGTTCCATTTCCAGTTCGCCGCCCTTGTCAAGATGAGCGATCTCAAGTTCCGGATTGAGAACTTCTACACCGGCCGGCAGGATGATGTCTTCAGCCTTGACTGTGCATGGTCCCTTGGCTGATATACGGAGCGTATATACGTCATCATCAGTGATATCTAAAATCAAATTTTTAATATTTAAAATTATTAATGTCGTGTCTTCTCTAACGCCTTTGATAGATGAGAATTCATGGAAAACTCCGTCTACCTTGATAGAATATACTGCACCACCAGGTAATGATGAGAGCATAGTTCTTCTTAAAGCATTTCCTAATGTCGTTCCGAAACCTCTTTCCAAAGGAGAAATGACAAATCTGCCATAGTTGTCGGATTCAACATATTCGTCTACTTTAAACTTAGGACGTTCAAATTTGTTCATATGTTTCCTCCTTAACCTCTAGGTTTCTTTGGTGGACGGCAACCGTTGTGCGGTACAGGTGTGACATCGTTGATCGAAGTGATCTCAAGTCCGGCTGTAGCGAGCGCTCTGATTGCAGCTTCTCTGCCTGGGCCAGGTCCCTTGACATTGACTTCAACCTTCTTCATGCCGTGATCCATGGCAGTCTTGCCTGCTGCCTCAGAAACCAGCTGTGCAGCATACGGTGTAGACTTTCTTGAACCCTTGTAACCTAATGCACCGGCACTTGACCAAGCGATAACATTACCGGCTTCGTCAGTGATCGTAACGATTGTATTGTTGAATGTTGAGTGGACATGCGCAACGCCACTGGCAATATTCTTCTTAACACGTTTCTTACGTGCAGTTGTTTTTGCTTTCTGTGCCATTGTCTATCCTCCTTACTTCTTCTTGTTGGCTACTGTTCTTCTAGGACCTTTTCTGGTTCTGGCATTGGTCTTTGTTCTCTGACCTCTTACAGGTAAGCCTTTTCTATGTCTGATACCGCGGTAGCACGCGATCTCCATCAGACGCTTGATGTTGAGCTGGTTTTCTCTTCTTAAGTCACCTTCAAGCTTGTATGCATCCAAAGCCTTACGGATGGCATTTTCCTGCTCATCAGTTAAATCTTTTACACGGATATCTTCGCTGATACCACATTCAGCCAAGACTTTCTTTGCTGTAGTCAGACCTACACCGTAGATGTAAGTAAGTGATACGACAACGCGTTTATTATTTGGAATATCAACTCCAGCTATACGAGCCATTTAAATTTCCTCCCTCTTTAACCTTGTCTTTGCTTGTGTTTAGGGTTTTCACAAATAACCATTACGCGACCTCTGCGCTTGATAACACGGCATTTATCGCAAATTGGTTTTACAGATGGTCTTACTTTCATGTTTTCCCTCCTAGACTATTTATGTCTAAATGTTATACGCCCACGTGTTAAATCATAGGGTGAAATCTCTACAGTCACTTTATCACCTGGTAAAATGCGGATGTAATGCATGCGGATTTTACCAGAAACGTGAGCCAGAATCTCGTGACCGTTCTCAAGTTCCACCTTGAATTGTGCATTAGGTAAGGTATCGATCACCTTGCCTTCGATCTCAATGACATCTTGTTTTGCCAAATAACTAATCCTCCTTTGTCAGAATCCTATATCCGTCTTCGGTGATGGCTACAGTGTGTTCATAATGAGCAGCCCAGGAATGGTCATAGCTCTTGACACCCCAGCCATCAGGCAGTGTGTAGCACTTCGGTGAACCCATGAAGACCATCGGTTCAACAGCGATACACATTCCTTTCTTAAGCAGTTCCATGGTACCCGGTTTTCCGACATTCGGTACATACGGATCCTCATGAACGCTTCTGCCGATTCCGTGTCCCGTGTAATCTGCAGGCAAGCCGAATCCGAAGCTTTCGACATATGTCTGAATAGCGTTGGATATGTCACCAACATGATTGCCAGGTTTGACCTGTTCCAGACCCAGATACAGCGCCTTTTCCGTAACTTCAAGAAGTTTCAGTACCTTCTCATCCTTTACTTCACCGACGGTATAGGTCCAGCCTGAATCGCCATGATAGCCTTTGTAGCAGGCTCCCACATCAACAGTGATTATATCACCATCCTTCAGGATCGTATGATCAGGGATGCCATGCACGAGCATATCGTTGACCGATGTGCAGACAGCACATGGAAATCCCTGATAATTCTTGAATGACGGAGTTGCATCATTGTCTCTGATGACCTGTTCGGCGATCCTGTTCAACTCCAGAGTTGAGATGCCGGGTCTAATTACCTCTTTCATCTTTTTGTGGACTTTGGCTACGATCGTACCCGCAATGTCCATCAGTTCAATTTCCCGAGGTGATTTGATTGAAATCATTAACACAACCCTTCTAAGAATGATCTGATCTCTTCAAATACGACATCAACGCCTTTTGAGGCATCGGTGTTCTTGACCAGATCCATTTCTTCATAATACTCAATCAATGGCTGAGTATTCTTGTGATATTCGGAAAGTCTTGTCTCAAGGCTCTCCAGATTATCGTCTTTTCTTTGGATGAGCTCTGCTCCACACTTGTCACAGATCCCTTCTTTTGAAGGTTTCTTGTAATAGATGTTGTAGATCTCACCGCAGGCAGGACATAATCTTCTACCGGTAATACGCTTGACCAGATCCTCATCAGAGATATCCAGATTGATGACTGCATCGATCTTTTTATTCAGCTGTTTCAGGATCAGGCTCAGATCTTCAGCCTGGGCTTTTGTCCTAGGATAGCCATCGAACAGAAAGCCGTTATCAAGATCATCCTTGGAGAATCTTTCCACGATGATATCGTGAATGACCTCATCAGGAACCAGAGCGCCTGCATTCATATAGCCCTGAGCGATCTTGCCTACCGGAGTGCCGTTCTTGACGGCTTCTCTAAGCATGTCGCCCGTTGAAATATGGACGAGGTCAAAGTTCTTAATAAGAATATCTGACATGGTGCCTTTTCCGGCACCCGGGGCACCGATAATAAGAAGATTCATCTATACCTCTACTTTCCTACAAAACTCTTGTACTGTTTTGAAGTCAGCTGTGACTTCAGCTGCTTGATCGTATCCATCGCAACACCGACGACGATGATTATTCCGGTACCGCCGACAGCAGCACGCTGAGATAAACCGGTCAGATTCGATGTCACATATGGAAGCAAAGCAATGAAAGTCAGCAGCAATGCACCCAGGACCGTGATCCTGTTCAATACCTTGGATACATAGTCTCTGGTCTCAGATCCCGGTCTTACACCAGGAATGTACTGTCCGTTCTT
>CADCPE010000094.1 GCA_902803275.1 uncultured Erysipelotrichaceae bacterium | reverse complement strand
GCGATCTCGGCAATGATCCCGGCTTTGATATCTGTGCCATCGATCCCTTGAGTCAATTCTTTTATATAAACCTCGGCTATATCTTCTTTGCTCGCATCATCGAGCCAGGCCGGATGATACTCCGAAAGATAGAAGCCGGTTGAACATACGATCTTCAATCCGGTTTTTTCACTGATTTCCTTCAGTTTTCTTACATCCCTTTTCAGATCAATTGTCGATACTTCAAAAACAGCCTCAATCCCCTGTTTCTGAGCCATCTGTATCTCGGGTATTACTTCTTCAATGTCTTCTATGTAGGATACGCCATCCTTGCGTACCCGGTTCAGATCAATGATCAGATGTTCGTGGGCCAAAGTAAAACCCAGTTCATCTTTGGCGATATCGCCCAAAACTGTACGTATCATAAATAACCTCTAAAAATACAGGCATCCCGTTGCCGGAATGCCTGTTGTGATTTTGTTATTCCGGCTTTCCTTCTGCCTTGTCTGTCAGAGCCTTGACCAGAGCAGGTACTATCTGTTCGGTGTGTGTCTTGACATAGCCAAAAGCCTTGTGATTGCCATTGTAGACCATATGACGGACTTCTTTTTCGCTAGGGCATTTACCCTGCTTGGAGACGACCAGACAGTTGCCATAGCCCAGCACCATGATGGCTGTAGCCAGCGAACCGCCGCCGCCGGTCATGCAGGAACCGAGGTAATAGTCGACTTCTCCGGCTTTTACCTTTCTTGCAGCGACCATATCGGGGTCGATCAGTGTTTCGACCTTGTCCGCAAATTCTTTATCAATGATCTGCTTGGTCTGAGTGGAAGTCAGACCGCAACATTCAATCTTCATCAGAAAGCCTCCTTAAATTATTAACCTAATGTTACCAGATGTAACAGTATAGCCAGATTATACAGCAGTCCGACTGCAACAGCTGCCAGAGGACCGATCGCTGACTTAGGAATACGCTGACCTGTGACTTCGTTGATCGTATAGAAACCGCCGACAGTCATCAGACCTACAGCACCCCAGATAGCATTGCCGGCCATGAAAGCGCCGATCGTCAGAGCCAGAGTCGTACAAGAGATCATGGCATCACGGATGTGGTCGCCGCACTTTGTCAGTTCAGGGAACTTAGATAAAGCTGTACCTAAGAGGCCTAGGAGCTGGATCTCGATGAACTCGATGGCGAAACCTACTACCGGAGCAAGGAACCAGACTGAATCCGGAACCATGGCACCGCCAAGCATGACAGCTGTAAGACCTACAGCCTGATATACGCCGGTTGCCAGAGCAGTTGAAACGATAAGTGGAATGAAGGCGAAGATGACGCCGATCATTGCCAGATAGAAGATGTTCATGTCACCGCTGGTGATTGCAGAAGCAAGGATGATCGGCTGATAAGCCTGGGCAAGGATCTTGATACCTAAAGCGTTCAAAGCGCCCTGAATGCACAGATATACCCAGTTGCTCTTGATTCTCTGAGCGTTCTTTGTGAACAGGTTCTCTTCTTCTTCGGTCGTCTCGATCGCTTCAGAATTCTTTGAAGCACCTACAGCGTAGATGACCAGACATACCATGCCTGCCAGCATAGCGAATGTGTAAGGATACAGAGCTATAGAGATAGCACCGATCTTGATAGAGCCTATGATCGTGCAGGCGATGTAGACGATTGCGGTGATGACTGCGGAAATAATACCCTTCTTAGCTCCGAACTGACCAGCTATGGCAATTGCCGGATACATACAGAAGATAGGAAGTACCGGAGTCGTGATGTTTGTAAGGTCATTCAGGAAGTTGTAAGGCAGGCCGTTGAAGACAGCTGCGATCGCCTGAGTACCATACGCGCAAAGCAGACCATATGCTGCACCCAAGCCAAGAGCGACATACTGGTTTGGTGACCAGGCACCGATACAGTCTGTAGCGATAAGGATCAGGTGGCACGCGATCAGGCCTGTGCCCAGCCACTGGTTGAAACCGGCCATGACCCAGCCTACGCCCATGCCTGTTACGACAACAGCGAATTCAGGACGAGTCATTCTGCCTTCCATCAGTTCAGGGAATACAGGTCTTGCACCATCATTGAAGTTGGAGATGCACTTGTGAGACAGCAGGCTGGCCCATGCAGAGATCGCAACCAGAACAATGGTTCTCAATAGTTGTGGAAATGCAAATTCAGTTACCATAATTTCACCCCTTCTTTGTAAAAATGGCTTACTCAGTTCTCTCTGGCGGTGTGCCATTCGCCGCTTTGTTTAAACTGAGCAATTAAATTGTTTATATGAAGCAGCGCATAGCCCTGCTCAACTTCATTGAGCGGATTATTCGTTGCCTTCATAACTTTGCTGAGGATCTCTTTGGATTCCTCATAGGTATCCAGAGATTCCAGTTCCTTTAAAACTTCTTCAGGAACTTCATCAACTGCCTCTTTGCTGGAAAGGCGGCCATACGCCGCACAAAGGTGGGCAATAAACATCGAGGCATTCTCTTCTTCAAGAGTTATGCCGTATTCCTTTTTAAACAGCTCGATGACGGCATTGAGATCTTTGATGTCTTCATCGCTGATCATGCCGCCTTCTTTATATAGTTCAAAACGCTCGGTAAAATCCATGCCTATTTCCTGAAAAGCCCTTTCTTCTTTTTCTGATTCTCCATCTTGATCCTGTCCTTGTTGCTGATCTTGACAGGGGTATACTCTTCGTATTCCAGTCCAAACAGCACGTCGGTGAGTTTAAAGCACCAGCTGTCGGAGAAGCTTGCCAGCAGCATGGCGATACCAAGCGTCACCAGCAAGGCCAGGTAGTTGTTGCCGGTAGCCATGTTCATGCAAAAGGCGATCACCAGGCACACCGCCAGCACAAACATATAGCGCACTATACGAAAACGCTTCTGGCTTTTTTCATTGATCTTCATCTGCTTATGACAGTGGGCACAGCTGATGATTTCTTTCAGATCCTTGCGGTCATACTCTTTGCCGCAGCGATAACATTTGATTGTCTCTTTCATTTGAATATCCAAATTTTTGTATTTTCAATTATAGTTTACTCTTTATCCACAGGCTTGTAAATAGAAATAAGGTCTTTTAGTATCTGGGAATGATCTTGTCTTCCATGATCAGCTTCTGAATGTTTAGGACCGTTTCCGTATCGATGATCTCTCTTAGCAGATAGGCGATCTCTGTATGCTCTCTTGAGGCAACTATCACTGCCTCCGTGTTGTCGAAACTGTAGCCTTGAATCTCCACATAATGTATCGGGAATTTTTTATCGAGGACTTCATCGATGTTCATGACGGTCGCGTCGATGTCGCCGCTTTGGACACATTCGATCGTCCTGGAATATTCGATCGGAACATATTCGACTTTCTTGTTCTTGCATACGATCTGGGTCAGTTCCAGCTGGTCATAGGAGCTTTCATCGATGCCGACCTTCATTCCGTTTTTCACTTCCGAAAGCCTGCTGTCATGAAGCATCAGCACATGCTTTCCGGTATATGATCCCTTGCCGAAAGAAAGCACGATCTGCAGCGTTTTGTTTTCACTGATGTATTTCTCAGCCGCGAATTTTGACACGATCGCAAAGTCATATCTGCCGTTTTCGACCATGTCCATACGGCTCTTGGCGCCTCTCATATAAGCCAGATTGACCGGTGCCTTATCCTGGTTCTCTGCCGAGATGATGATACCGGAAGCCAGTCCCTCATATCTCCTGGAATAAGGCAAAGGCATGGCTCCGACGATATAGGAGATCCCTGCAAACTCCAGGAGGATCGCGTTGTTTTTCTTTACCAGATAGGAGCCCATGTGTCCCTTGGATTCGATGGCGATCGCCTTGGAGTTGATCAGATTCTTCTGGGCGTTCTGGATCGTACCTCTTGCCAGATTTATCTTTTTGGAGAACTCCGTGATCGTCGGGATCCTTTCGCCGATCGCGTACTTCAAAAGCTCACGTGAAAGCTTCATTGTGGCTGTGCCGTTCTTGCTTAGCAATTGTTCGTTGATCATATCTTTACGATATTATTGTAGCGCGATATGAAAACATCGGAAAAGCCATAGCTGTCTTCTTTTTATTCTATCTCAAGCAGAAATCTTCCCAGTCCGTCTTCTTCAACCGGATATCTGGTCACATAATCGGCGCAGCTTTTGGCATGATCCGAACCGTTCTGCAGGCACACACCTATCCCTGCGGCTTTTATCATTGAAGCGTCGTTGTCCATATCTCCGCAGGCGATCACGTTGTCCAGATCGATCCTTAGCTGTTCACAGATCTTTATCAGAGCCACGCCCTTGTTCATGCCTTTGGGCATGAACTCATATGTTCCCGGAAAGGAAACTGTCACCTCGCTTTTTTCCCGCGGGTTTTTCCTTATTGCTTCTTCTGCCTGTTCTATCTGGGACTCATCACAGTGAAACTGGATCTTGCAGGAATCTTTCCTGGAGAATCCCTCCTTATCAACGATCTCAACATTGGAATCGTTCCTGTCTACTGATGCCCTGACTATATCGTCATACCTTCTGGCAAGGACGCGATCATAGCCTTCTTCAAACAGCATGATGTTGGTGTTCAAAGGCCACATGAAGTCGACGATCGCCTTGATCTCTTCCTTGTCAAGTCTGGCTATGGTCTTTTTTTCTCCTGTTTCCCTGAAATAGAGCTCACAGCCGTTTAGACCGGCAAGCACATCAACGGGATAATCGAGCCCCCACTTTTCAAAACGGCCGATTGTTCTTGAATCGATCGGTCTGCCGGTCGCCAGCCCGAGACATACGCCCTTTTCATGGAAGTGATCAAGAGCTCTTTTTGTATATGGTAAAAGCTGACCGCCTTTTACGGTCAGCGTCTGATCGATATCACAGATCAAAAGCCTGATCTCTTTGCCTTTGAATTTCATCTGTCAAATCTTTCTTCTACGACGTTCAGAAGTTTTCTTCCTTCTTTGTATCTTGTGAGGTTTTCTATGCACAGATCTATGAAAGCTTCATAGGCGCTTTCCAGATGGTAGCCTCCTGCCACGTGCGGCGTGATGACCAGATTGTCATATCTCCAGAGTTCGCTTTCAGGATCAAGCGGTTCCTTTTCATAGACATCGGATACAAACGTCTCGATGATATGTTCGTCCAGCACTTTTCTTAAGGTCTCTTCACTGTAGAGGTTTCCTCTGCCGACATTGACGAAGATCGTATCTTTTCTCATCTTCTTGAAAGTGTCGAGCGTAAACAGGTGAACGTTCTCTCCCGCTCCAGGGAGGATGCTTACGACCACATCCACATCGCTGATCGCTTTATAGAGATCTTCCTTCAGATACAGTTCATCCAGATAATCCGGTTTTTCACTCATCGTTCTTTTGACGCCGATCACATGCATGTTCAGGCCTTTCAGCATTTTTGCCAGGATATTTCCGATGTCGCCAAAACCGACGATACAGACCCTGAGCCTGCTGAACTCTTTTACCGGACCCTCATCTTTCCATCTGTTCTGATGCTGATCGTCGCGGTATAGATGCAGTTTCTTGACGGCTGACAGGATCGAAGCGAAAGCGTGTTCAGCAACTTCTCTTGAATGTACGTGCGGGGCGTTGCACAGGATCACCCCTTCAGGAAGCACGCCCTTTTTTGTATAGGCATCTACGCCTACCGCGTATGACTGGAACCATTTGAGGTTTCTGAATTCTCTGATCTGTTCAGGTTTTACGCTTCCGATGATCACTTCAGCGTCTCTATCTTCTTCGTAAACGAATTCGTAGTCATTAAAAAAGCATTCCAGTTTTCTCTGATATGCTTCTCTAGGTTTTGGATTCATGAATACTTTTATCATAGTTTCTCTAGGTTAAGTATGATCTTCTTGCAGTGCTGACAGTATGCTGCAGGTACGCTTGGGGCTTTGATCGCGCCAAGGTCGCTGATACTTTTGCTTCTTAGATCACCTGAAGCAAAAAACCTTCTTCGACCTTCATTGAAATAGATCGGATGGGAACTCTGGACATAGCCGCTTTTCATCGGCTTGCCGCAGTATGGACAATCATTGATCATCTAGACACCTCGCAATCTCTTCCGGTTTTGAAACTATATAATCAGCTCCTGCATCTTTCAGATTCTTCAGATCTCTATAGCCCCACAGACATCCGCAGGATACCATGTGTGCATTCTTGGCAGTCCTGATATCGACATCTGAATCACCTACATACATGATCTCGCTATTATCCAGGCCCATCATCGCAGCTATCTCGTTGGCGGTAGAAGGATCCGGCTTGTTTAAGACTCCTTCTCTTGATCCATAGACCGCCACAAAGCTGATGTCAGGATAACACTTGTATATCAGTCTCTTGGTCATGTCGTCAGGCTTGTTGGAATTGACGGCCAGTTTGATGCCTTTTTCCTGAAAGTCCCTGACTGATTCGTACATGCCTTCGTAGGCGTGCGATTTCACATCGAGATTCTCTCTGTATATTTCGATATAGCGGGCCAGTACGGCCTTCTGAATCTCTGCCGGTGTGCCTTCAGGAGTGACGTCTTCGATCAGCTTTTTGGAGCCTCTTCCGATCGCTGCCGTTACTTCGGCATAAGTCTTTTTTGGAAAGCCGAATTCCTCTAAGGCCATGTTTACGCTGTCGGCCAGGTCTTCGATCGTGTAGATGGTTGTTCCATCCAGGTCAAATATAATCCCTTTTATCATTTACACCTTCTTCACAACGTTATCTTCATCTTTGTATATAGAATCTGAAGGAACAAGTCCTCTGACTCTTGCCAGCGGATAGACATTGGAGTTTCTGCCTACGACGGTTCCCGGATTTAGCACGGAGTTGCAGCCAATCTCGACATTGTCTCCGACGATCGCTCCGAACTTCCTCAAACCCGTTTCCATCTTTTCTTCTCCGTCTTTGACGGTGATGTTCTTGCCATCGGACTTCAGATTGGAAACGATCGATCCGGCACCCATGTGTGCGTGATAGCCCAGGATCGAATCACCGACATAATTGAAGTGCGGTACCTGAGACTTGTTGAAGATGATGGCGTTCTTGACTTCGCAGGAATTGCCGATGACACATCCTTCTCCGATGATGGCGTTGCCTCTGATATAGGCACAGTGTCTGATCTCGCTGTCCTTGCAGATGATAGCCGGCCCTTCGATCAGTGCGCTTGGCGCGATGTTCACGCTGCTGTGCACCCAGACGTTTTCTTTTATTTCTTTGAATTCGTTTTTATCCAGTTCTTTGATCAGCTCGTAGATGAAATTCTTGATCTCAGGGAGAGCTTCCCATGGATATTCATATTTTTCAAGATATTTCTTTGCGATCGTATTTTCCAGATCAAATAGGTTTTTTGTTGTATACATATCTGTTCTCCCGTTTACTCTAATATTTTACTTCAAGATCGGCTTTTTGTAAGGTGTTGGCTTTAGCTAGTCTTAGGCGATGAGGTTTGGCTTTATAATTGTAGTTAGAGAAGAGGTTTATTTATGGACACCATTACTGTCAGCAACGATTGCTTTATCCTGAACACAAAAGATATCTCCTATGTTTTTGTAATAGATAAATACAAGCACCTTGAACACGTGCATTTCGGATCAAGGATCGATACAAAGGATCTTGAGGCGCTGCGTTTAAAAAGGCACATCCTTTATGGAACGACGCTGATGTATGATGACAGACACGATGACATCTACACCATGGATGCGCTTCCTTTTGAATACGGATCTTATGGACGCGGCGATTTTAAGGAGGCAGCCATCGAGATCGAAAGCGATTCTTCCTACAGCACCGATTTCAGATACGCTTCCTATGAGATCATCGATGGCGACACGAAGATCGAAGGGCTTCCTTCAAGCTATGGAGCGCAAAAGACTCTGCTGGTCCATCTGATCGACAAGGACACGGGTCTCGGACTTGATCTTTACTATGCGATCTACCCTGATGAAAACGTCATAAGCAGACGCTGTGTACTGATAAATGATTCTGATAGGCGGTTTGTCCTGCATAAGCTGATGTCCTATTCTTTGGATCTGTGTGAACACGATCTGACTCTGATGGATTTCTTCGGCGCCTGGGACAAGGAGGCACACGTCAACTGCCGCGACATCAATTTCGGCACCTACACACTGGGCTCGCGCGTCGGCTTCTCCGGCCACAAAAACAACCCGGGCTTCATCATCAGAAAAAGAAAGACAACCGAAAACCGCGGCAAGGCCTGGGGCTTCAATCTGGTCTATTCGGGCAATCATTATTCGAGCATCTCCAGAGACGAATACGGTATCGTCAGGATCCAAAGCGGTATCTCCCCGGAAAGATTTGCTTATGATCTGAAAGCCCACACATCCTTTTCTTCTCCGGAAGCGATCATGACCTATTCAGACAACGGTCTTAACAATCTTTCACAGAACTTCCACGATTTTATCAATGAACACATCGTGCGTTCAGACTGGAAGAAGAAGGAGAGACCGGTACTTATAAATTCCTGGGAAGGTTTCGGCTTTGATTTCAGGAAAGACGATCTGATCAAGAAACTGGCGAAAAACGCCGTCAAGCTCGGTATTGAGCTGTTTGTACTGGATGATGGCTGGTTTGGACGCAGAAACAACGATACCAGGGGTCTTGGCGATTATGACTGCAACCTTAAAAAGATCCCGGGCGGCATCTGTTCGCTGAGTGATGAGATCCATAAGCTGGGAATGATGTTTGGCATCTGGGTCGAACCGGAAGCCATTAATGAAGATTCGGCCCTGTATGAAAAACATCCGGAATATATAGTAAAAGAAAGCGATCACCAGAGGATCTATGGCCGTCATGAACTTCTGATGGATCTGAGCAAAAAGGAAGTCAGAGACTACATCGTCGAGAACGTTTCAAGACTCATCGATGACAACAACGTCGACTACATCAAGTGGGATATGAACCGGCAGATGAACGGCGTGAGCGGAGTCTTCAACCACGAATATATCAAAGGACTTTATGAGGTCCTCGATCGCATCTTTACACCGAGAGGACATGTCCTGCTGGAAAGCTGTTCATCGGGAGGAAACAGATTCGATCTGGGAATGATGTGCTATTCTCCGCAGATCTGGGCATCCGATGATACCGATGCGATCGAAAGGATCGACATTCAGAAAGGTCTGTCCTATCTCTACCCGATCTCGACCATGGGCGCTCATGTTTCGGCTTCGCCGCACATGCAGACACTTAGAAGCGTGCCGCTGGAAACCAGATTCAACGTTGCCGCCTACGGCTGCCTTGGCTATGAACTGGACCTTTCACTTTTGAGTCCTCTGGAAAAAATGGAGATAGCCAAACAGATCGCATACTATAAGAAACACCGCCGCACCTTCCAGTTTGGAAGATTCTATAGATGTGACGAAGAAGCCGACTACGAGGTCTTTGAGATGCTGTCGGAAAACGAGGCCATCAGCACCAAATACCGCCGTCTGGTCCATGCGGTACCGATGTTCGATGTGCTGTATGTTTACGGTCTTGACAAAGACAAGGAATATCAGATCAATTCAAAGCCTTATCTTCACAACCTGAAGATGTTCGGCAACCTGATAAACTTCGTCTCGCCGATCAAGGTGAATTCAGACAACGTGATCGTAGGTGCCATAACCCAGTTTAAAGGCATGGAGGCTTCGATCCAGGAATACAGCGCCAGTGGAAAGGCCCTGGAATACGGCATCAAGCTCAACAATCTGTTTTTGGGAACCGGATACAACGACAACATCAGGATCCCGCTCGACTACGGTTCTGATATGTATGAGATAACAGAAAAACACAAAGACTGACTGCCGGATGATAGAATAATTACGTATATATAAAGGGAATAATAATTAAACAAGAAAAGGGGAAACAAAAAATGGATAAGAAGAAGATTCAGCTTTCTGATGATTCACTTGATGATGTAAGTGGCGGCAAAATCCTTGAATTGGGTGACAAGTGGGCCTTTGACATCGTGTGTCCGTTCTGTAAGATGGATGACCAGCTTCAGCAGGGCATGCAGATGTATTCATCCCAAAGCGGCATGAGCATCGTCTACTGCTTGCGCTGCAAGAAGCCGTTTGGCTTCAATGAAAAAGG
>CADCPE010000093.1 GCA_902803275.1 uncultured Erysipelotrichaceae bacterium | reverse complement strand
GAAAAAGGCATCTCCTACCTGAGCTTCAAATTCTGCTTTTTCGATCCTTTTGCCATGGATCTCGCTGACTACATAATCAGGCAGAAAGGCCTTCTTGTTTCTGACGACAAAAGGTGATGGATTGTCATAGTTATAGATCGTGATCCTGCGGCTGTCTTTTACGCTGATCAGAGAGAAGGTTGAATAGGCCACTCCTCTGTCCTTGCATACCGGCAGGGTCGCAACGATGGTCTTGACACATTGTTCAATGTCGATGTCGTTTCCGACCATCTTTGACATCATGACGGAAGTAAGTGTCGAAAGGATGTTTGCCTTGATGCCGCTGCCTAATCCATCAGCCAGAACGATGACATAGGAATCCTCCGACAGTTTTCTGATCGATACATTATCTCCGCACAGCGTTTCGCCGATATGGTTCAATGAAACGAAACCGTAATCTGTATACAGCTCACTCATCGCTCTTCACCAGACTTTTCAGTTTTTCCAGCGCGATCTTGGTCTCAGCCGTCGTCTCGCCCAGAAGCGAAGCGATCTCATGCACGGAACGCATATTCTTTTCCAACAGAGAATCCGTAATTGATACGGTGTTCTTCACCAGTTCCTGATAGCTGTTTCTGCTTTCCTCTTCGTTTGTTACATCGCGGAAGACACAGACCAGGACCTTGAACTTCCGATCATAGGAGATCGTCTTGACGACATAGCGCTGATATTCCTTAAGGTATTCGCTCTTGGCAAAGATCTGCTTTCCTTCCAGCGCCTCCAGGAAATCGGTTGGATCGAGAATCGAAGCAACGTGCTGGTTTATCAGAAGATCAGGGGAAGGAATGCCGACAAGACGGCACATCATGTTGTTGATGAGGCCGATGTTCAGCTCCTCATCAAGAACGATCAGTCCGTTAGGCGTATTGTTGATGATGTTGTTGGCCAAAGACTGCGACTTTTCCATCAGAAGCGGGAGACACATGTCGATATTCGCATAGCCTTTCAAGATGGCGATAGCCTTGTCGTGACAGGTATCATATCCGCAGCAGCCGCAGTTCAGACGGTCGGCTTCGTTCTCCTTTCCCATCTTTTTGAGCATTTCGTTTATCTCTTCTTCCGAAGGCTGACGATGAACGATCGGAGAACGGTCATAAGTCGTCGCGATATCTTTTGGATCTGTCATGCTGTATTCAAAATCTTCTGTACCGGCATATTCGTTTATCAGCATGCTGTTCATGGCCAGGGAATTGTTTCGATTTCTGGCTACCGGACCGCAGACACAGCTGCCCTTGCAGGCTGACATCTCGATAAAACAGTTATGGATCTTGCCTTCTTTGAGATCTTCCAGAGTGGCAATCACCTCATTCATCCCGTCAACGACGATGTAGCTGTGCTTCTTGCTTGAACATTCCATCGTCCGGATGATGCCTCCGCCGGTCGGAAAGAGCCGGGCTTTTGATCTCTCCTGTTTCTTTTTGTTTTCTGTAGTCAGAAGACTGATGTTTTCTTCATTCAGCCACTGGTCCAGTTCTTCAAAAGTCAAGACCGCATCAACATACGGGCTTTGATCTCCTTCGTCCTTCTTTGCGATACACGGTCCGATAAAAACGACCTTGGCATCTTCATGTCTTTTTTTTATATTCTCGCCATGGGCACACATCGGCGAGAGAACATCCGCCAGATACTGCTTACATTCCGGGTAATGTTTCATTATCAGGGTATTTACGCTGTGGCAGCAGGAAGAGATCAGCACATCTCTGCCTTCGTTTAAAAGTCTGTCGTAAGCTTCCTTAACGATCGTTGCACCGATCGCTGTTTCTTCTACACCATAAAATCCCAGCTTTTTCAGGGTCTCTGACATGCAGTCTATATCGCTGTTTTCATAATAGGAAACAAAGCTCGGAGCCAGGGAAACGATGACCTTGTCATCCTTCAGCATCTGTTTAACTTTCGCAAGGTCGTTGCGGATGACCTTCAGCTTTGATGGACAGACATTGTAGCAGGTTCCGCAAAGCACGCAATCTTCGTGAATGATCGATGCTCTGTTGTTTTCAAATGAGATCGCCTTGATCGGACAGCTGCGTATACACTTGTAGCAGTTCTTGCAGTTGTCGGTTTTACTGGTGAGACATCTTTCCATATGGTTTGCCCTTCCTTATTGTTGTGGTTTGCCTAGCAGTTTCAGTTTTTTGTCAGCCTTGCAGACAATTATTGAATCAGCGATGCTGCCGATATATTCGCCGTCGGCAAATATGCCGGCTTCATCATGATTGACTGATATTCTGACCTGTTTATCATCTCTGATTATCACTGGATGGATATCTTTGGTGTGAGAACAGATCGGCGTGATCGCCAGTACGCCGCTATCATCGTCCAGCAATGGTCCAAGTGCTGAAAGATTGTACGCTGAAGAGCCGACCGGCGTTGTGACGATCAGTCCGTCACAGCGGGCCATATAACGAAAGGCTCCGTCAACATAGAGGCTCAGATCGACCGTCTTGCCGAAGCTCGTCTTGCCTGCGGCGATATCGTTGATCGCATAATATCCGATGCCGTTCATCTGACACTTCAGCAGGATCTTCTCTTTCATTTTAGCCTGAGCGATCGCTTTATCAAAATCGGCGATCTCTTCCTGCTTAAGCAGACACAGATAACCCAGTCTTCCGCAATTGATCCCCGCCAGGGGCTTGTCATTTTCGATCGCATGCTGGGCAGCTTTTAGAAGCGTACCATCCCCGCCCAGCGAAAGGATCAGATCACAATCCGAAAAAGAGTCACAGATGATGTGACCCTTTTCTTTCAATCTATTACCGATGTTTTCCACATCTTCTTTAGCTGTGTAAGTCCCGTAATAGAGATACAGTTTCATTATTTCTTGCTTAAGTATTCGTCGATCGACTTGGCGGCCAGCTTGCCGGCACCCATTGCGCTGATGACAGTAGCTGCACCAGTGACTGCATCACCGCCTGCATAGACCGCATCACGGGAGGTCAGGCCATCTTCGTTGACGATGATGCCGCCATGAGAATTGACTTCCAGACCCTTGGTCGTATTCTTGATCAGCGGGTTAGGTGAAGTACCGATCGACATGATGACGGTGTCAACATCCAGGACAAATTCTGAACCCGGGATCTCGACCGGTTTTCTTCTGCCAGAAGCATCAGGTTCACCAAGTTCCATCTTGATGCACTTGATACCGGTTACGAAACCGTTCTTCGGATCTCTTGGATCATCAGGATTATTGTAGCCCAGGATCTCAACAGGGTTGTTCAAGAGTCTGAAATCGATGCCTTCTTCCTGTGCGTGTTCTACTTCTTCTTTTCTCGCCGGAAGTTCTTCCATTGATCTTCTGTAGACGATATATACCTTCTCAGCACCTAAACGCAAAGCTGTTCTGGCTGCATCCATTGCGACGTTACCGCCACCGACAACAGCGACCTTGCCGCCCTTCATGATCGGGGTAACAGGATCTTCGCGGTAAGCCTTCATCAGGTTGGATCTTGTCAGGAATTCGTTTGCGGAATAGACGCCCTTATATGCTTCACCAGGGATATTCATGAAACGCGGTAAGCCGGCACCTGAACCGACAAATACTGCTTCATAACCCATTTCGAAGAGTTCATCGATCGTCAGAGTCTTGCCGATGACGACATTGGTATCGATATCAACACCAAGTTCCTTCAAGGTTTCAACTTCCTTGGCAACGATCTTCTTTGGCAATCTGAATTCAGGGATACCGTAGACCAGAACGCCTCCGGCCGTATGTAAAGCCTCGTAGACCGCGACCTTGTAGCCCTTTTTGGCCAGGTCGCCTGCACAGGTAAGTCCGGAAGGACCGGAACCGACGATAGCTACCTTGTGGCCGTTTGGAGCCGGTACATGCGGTTTGGCTGTATTGTGTTCGTTATGATAATCTGCAACAAAGCGTTCCAGTCTGCCGATGCCGACCGGTTCGAATTTGATGCCCAGTGTACATTTTGATTCACACTGGCTTTCCTGCGGGCAGACACGACCGCAGACTGCCGGTAAGGATGAAGTTTCAGAAATGATCTGATAGGCTTCTTCAAATTTGCCTTCTTTTACCTTTGCGATAAATTCCGGAATATGGATATTGACTGGACAGCCGGAAACACATGGCTGATTCTTGCAGTTGAGACAGCGGTTTGCTTCTTCGATCGCTGTTTCTTCACTGTATCCTAATGCAACTTCATTGAAATTGTGGGCTCTGACTTCCGGATCCTGGACAGGCATTGGATTCTTGGTTTGTACGATTGCCATTATGCGACCTCCTTGAACAGATTGCACGCTTCTTCATAGGCGTGTCTTTCAAAATCCATAT
>CADCPE010000092.1 GCA_902803275.1 uncultured Erysipelotrichaceae bacterium | reverse complement strand
TTTCTGCAGGGAAGGCTTTGAGTCCAGACATAATATGGGTTACTGGCTCTATGATGATTTCCTAGGCCTGTCTTTAGGAGCTTCCGGAAAGATAGGAAATAAGCGCTATACCAATACCAGAGATTTCAGAAAGTACCTGAATGACGACTATATCTATGATGAAGATCTTGATCTGAGCATCGAAGATCAGAAGTTTGAGAATATCATGATGTCACTCAGGACCATCTATGGATTGAATATTGAAGGATTCAACAGAAAATATGACTGTGACCTTGAGAAAGAATATGGAAAAGGACTTAGAAATAAATATATAAAGATAGAAAACGGACATCTTGTCTGCAGCAATCTTGAGCTTCTGAATAATGTACTACTTGATTTTATGAATGATTGATAATTTGAGTTAACACATAAAAAAGTGAGTGCTATAATGAGGAAAAGGAAGATTTGTGCCTTAAAAATCCAGTTAAAGAAATAATTTTTTGTATGTTATAAAGGGAGGGGAAATATGGCAACAATCAGTTTACAACATATTCAGAAAATTTATCCTATTGGCGAAACCAGCAAGAAACAAAGAGCTTTTCTGAAGAAGGCCAAAGAGGATAATCCGGAGACCAACAAGGTCAACCTAAAGATCACCGAAGAAGGTGTGGTTGCGGTTGATGATTTCAACCTGGAAGTGGCAGACAATGAATTTATCGTCTTTGTCGGACCTTCAGGCTGCGGTAAATCTACGACCTTGAGAATGATCGCCGGACTGGAAGATATCACCAGAGGTGATCTGTACATCGACGGCGTCAGAATGAACGACATCGAACCGAAAGACAGAGACATCGCAATGGTCTTCCAGAACTATGCCCTGTATCCTCATATGACTGTCAGACAGAACCTGGAATTTCCTTTGGAACTGCGTAAAGTTCCTAAGGAACAGATGGACAAACAGGTCGAGGAAGCGGCCGAGATTCTGGGCATCACTGAGTATCTTAACAGAAAACCGAAAGCTTTATCAGGCGGCCAGAGACAAAGAGTTGCGATCGGACGTGCAATCGTTCGTGAACCGCGCGTTCTTCTGATGGATGAGCCTTTGTCAAACCTCGATGCGAAATTGAGGAACCAGATGCGTGCCGAGATCATCAAGCTCAGACAGAGGATCAAATCGACATTCATCTATGTTACACACGACCAGACTGAAGCCATGACCCTGGGTGATCGTATCGTCATCATGAAAGACGGTCTCATTCAGCAGATCGGCACTCCTCAGGAAGTATTCGACAATCCGATAAATACCTTTGTTGCCGGATTTATCGGCATGCCGCAGATGAACTTCTATGATGGCACACTGGCGATCGAAGATGGCAGATATGTCATCAATGTCCTGGGCGCCAAGATCGTTCCTTCTGAGGAAAAACAGGAGAATCTAAGAAAGCACGATGTCAAACCGATGGATATCATCGTCGGTGCAAGACCTGAACATATCACCCTCAAGGAAGTTGAAGGGGCCATGATGGAAGGTTCGGTAGATGTTTCAGAAATGATGGGCAGCTCCGTCCACATCCACCTGAATACAGGCAATCATGACAGCATCATCATTGTTCCGACTCTGGATCTGGGCAACCAGTCGCTTTCAATCGGATCAAAAGTCAGATTCACTTTCGCTCCTAATGTCGTACATATGTTCGACAAGGAGACAGGCAAGAATCTGGAATATTAACGGTTCTGACCGATTTATCGGAGAACATAGATTTTTAATGGAGGAAAAGATTAAAATGAGCATTAAAAAACTTATTACGATTTGCTTGGCTTTCCTGCTTCTGGCTGGTTTAGCCGGATGTGCAAGCAAACCTGCTGATGGCGGCAATAGCGATAAGGTCGCTGTTACTGTTACAGTATGGGGTCCACAGGAAGACCAGTCTGATGACAACGGCAAGTGGTTACAGACTCAGTGCGAAGCTTTCGCAGCTGAACATCCTGAATGGGAGATCACATTCAATTACGGTGTCTGCTCAGAAGGCGATGCTAAAACCAACGTTACTACAGACCCTGCAGCTGCTGCAGACGTCTACATGTATGCCAACGACCAGATCCCTGATCTTCTGAAGTCAGGCGCTTTAGCTGAATTCGGTGGCAATACTCTTGCTGCAATCAAGGACAACAACTCTCAGACTACTGTCAACACTGTTTCTTACGACGGACAGGTAGTAGGTGTTCCTTACACTGCAAATACCTGGTTCATGTACTACAACAAGGCAGTTATTTCTGATGAAGATGCTAAGAATCTTGACACGATGCTGACTAAGGGCAAGGTTGCTTTCCCATTAGACAACTCATGGTACATCGCTGCATTCTATGTAGCTAACGGCTGCACAATGTTTGGCGAGAACG
>CADCPE010000091.1 GCA_902803275.1 uncultured Erysipelotrichaceae bacterium | reverse complement strand
TTGCGGCATCTTACCAAAGCAGGTATGCCTGCCCTTTCCATGGCGGTGATGATCGTTTCGCTGTTTCTTGCCTTGATCGTGTATTGTTCATCACGTATGTGTACAACGAGTCTGTACACCTCTTCTTTTGCAACAGTGCGATCGCCAACGGAATTTCTTTCCTGCCTGATCCTGCTGGATTCAAAGTGCAGCTGTTCCAGCTGTTTTCTCACAAAGCTGTACATCGCATCAGGACCGCACATGAAGACACTGGTATCTTCATCAAGATACTCTTCAAGGATATCGGCAGTTATGAGACCGTGTCTGTACCCTTCAGCTTCTTCATCTGATAGAACAGTGATGATCCTGATCCTTTCATCCTTGTATTCCTCTTGATCAAACAGCAGCATCTCTTTGTTTCTTGCACCGTAGATCAGCGTGATCCTGAAATCTTCACTTCCCTCCTTGATGGCTTTCATCATCGAGATGAACGGAGTTATGCCGCTTCCTCCCGCAATAGCCAGAAGGTGATTGCGATCTCTTAAACTGTCGTGATAGAAGTCTCCGGAAGGTTCCCCTACAGACAGTCTGGTACCGATCGGTGCTTCATCGATCAGGTATGTACTGAAGATGCCTTTTCTTTGAACGATGATCTCAATCTTGCCTTGCAGCGCTTCTTTTGGTGAAGAAGCGATCGAATAAGGCCGGGAAATAAAGGAATCGTTTACCCTGGATGATAAAGTTATAAACTGACCGGCACGGAAGTATGGAAATCTGCCGCTAAGAGCACTCAGCGTTATCCTGCAGGAATCGCTTCCGCACTTTTCCTTTTTTTCGATACTCGCTTTAACGATGCCAGGATGCAAAGACCTTGCAAGTCTGTTTACGCCGTAATCGTACTGCAAAGGTGTGGCCGGACTTTCTTCGATCAGCTGACGGCGCTTATCGGCCATGGACATGGCACGCTTGATATCTTCACCGGGAATATCGCTTTTTCTGAATATCATCTAGTCACCCTCCTTTTCCATATCGCGCAAAGTCCGCTTTGCCTCATTGTTTCCGGACTTGTAGCTGCTTGGATATCCCAGCAGTCTCTCCCCGTATCCGCCGCCGATTCTAAGCCCCGGCACGAAATGGTCTTCTTCGACCATCTGAATACGGTTCATGAGGCCGTCATAATACTGGGACTCATAGCCGTATATGACACCCTGCGGATGTCCGCAATAGCGGGCATAGGTCTCAGGGGTCGCAATGGCGAGCTCTTCTATGTGGTCATGAATATTGACACCAGTTGCCTTCTCGAATCTTTCGATCATGGCACGGGCCACTTCATTCTTCTTTTCAAAGTATTCTTCCTCTTTGACATCGCTCCAGACATCATCGGTAAACAGCGTCGTCATATACATGATCGTTGTGCCTGCCGGTGAGCAGTCAGGATCGGCATTATTCAGACACACCGTAGCCTGTGCGGCCGTGTTGCTGAACCTGGACATTGCAGCATACTGTCTGACTGAATCGGAAGTATCATAGATGAAATAGTTGTGATCTTTAAGTCCGATCTCCTGCGGCGATCTGTCAAGACCGAGGAAAACGGTAAAGCCTCTTCCGGCAAACTTGCGGTAATTGGTGAGCTTTAAAGCTTTTTGAGGAACCGCTGATGGATCCATCATCTTGCCATAGACAAGATGCGGTGAACAGTTGGCGATGACGTGTCTAGTTTCAATGATCCTTCCATCAGCCAGCTGAATGCCGCAGACATGTTTGTTCTCATCGGTCAGGATCCTGGTGACTTCGCTGTTATACCAGATCTCACCGCCCTTTTCATGGATCGTCTTCTCAAAAGCCAGCGACAGTTCATGTGACCTGTGTTTTGGAATGGCTGCTCCCTTGGAGAAGTAGCTGTAGATCATATTGGCATAATGCAGGAAACTCAGATTGTTTCCATCCGCCCCCAGATAGCACCAGTAGGTATTCAGATTGTCCACAATGGCTTTAGGATAGCCGAGTGCTTCAAATGCCTCGTTTACGGAATAGGAACCGCAGGCAAGATAGTCAGGGAATCTTTCCATCATCACCTGAGGATCAGGCCTGCCCTTGCTTTCGGAAATATAGGCCATGGCATCCTTGATCTGCTGACAGAGCTCAAAGAATTCCCGGATATATCTTTCTCCGTTTGGATCAAGCTGGTTGTTGGCTTTCGCAAACTCCTCATAGCCAAAAGGCATGACATAATCATAGCCCTCTTTTTCGGATATAAGATGATAGGCGTCCTTCAGCTGTATCCATTCGATCTTGTCAGCTACACCCAGCTGTTCAAAAAGCTGTCTGGTGCTGCCCGGATCCAAGATCGTTCCGATACCGTTGAATTCATGCAGGGAAGCTTCAAATTCAAAACGTCCCCTTACAAAGCTCGTCGCAAAGCCCCCCGGTATATTGTGCTTTTCACAGACCAGGCAGCTCCTGTTGGCATTGAGGATCGTACAGGCTGCCGCAAGACCGCCGTTTCCGGCGCCGATAACTACGACATCATATCTGTTCATTTCAGACACCTGTTTCAACCGTATAAGTCGTTACATCTTCTATGACATCGCCGTCTATCTGCAAGGCACATGGTTCATCAAAACTGACCGTTACGTTCTTTCCTGTTTTAACAGTGACCCAGTCTTTTTTAAGGACGTGTTCCCCTTTGTTCAATGAAGGGAATCTCATCAGGGTCACCAGTCTGTTTTTCTTGTAGAGAGTCACGACCGAGACTGTGCCTTCTTCATTGAAACGGTCCTGATCAGGAGCCACCATCAGCCCGCCTCCGTAGAAGCGCCCCTTCATGGTCGAAGCCAGCCAGACGTTTTCGTAAGTATTGGTCTCGCCGTCAACTGTTACAGTTGCCTTCTTAAGCCTGTATCCGCCCAGCAGCAGTTTTATGGCAATGCTGCTGTAGTTGACCGGTTTATCCGAGGTTGCCCTTTGAATATCGCCTACCCTACAGGTCTCGCCGTCAAGCCCGTAGCCGATGCCGTTGAGGAACCTTCTCTTGATGCCCTTGACGCTGATGAGCGGCAGGTTCTTAAGGAACGGTCTCAGATCAATCTTGCCGTTTACGGCATACTTTTCATTGTCACGGAAGAAGTCATTGCCGCTGCCACATTTGATGTAATACAGCGGATTTCTGAATTCATATCCGTAGATCTCATTGGCAAAATGGTTCAGAGTTCCATCACCTCCGGAAAGGATGACTTCATCTTCTTCTTTAAGTCCGTCAAAGAAACCTTTCAGGTCCTTTATCTCCAGAAGGTTCAACAGTTCACAATCTGCATTATTGTCAGTTTTCCATTTTCTGGCATCTTCCATACCCTTGGAATTATTAGCCAGAGGATTTGTCAGTAAATAGATCATTTTATCATTCCTTTCTATATCTCATGATCTGAAAAAATACCCTGAATTATATAAAAAACTTCTCTTAAGAAAATAATATCATATCCGGTTAACTCTGTTATTACTTACTTGCGCATATTAAAAGGACTGCAGCTGCAGCAGTCCTGTCTTTCATGATCTGCGGATCAGAATCCTAGCGTTTCTTGTTTGCCGTAAGCATCCTTCTGATCTCGCTGTCGAGTTCCTTGTATACGCCCTTAGGGCTTACCTCATCGAGCAGTTCAACGATCTTTTTGAGCTGCTTGCTGGTAAGCTTGTCGTTGCCGGTGATGTTTCTGATCTTGTTTGAAATGACATAGTTGCGGATAGCGGCAGCACTCTTGCCTTCAGCCACCATGTCTCTTACAACGCTGCTCGACTTCAGGAACTTGATGAAATCCTTGTTCATAAGTTCATAAGAGAGCTTGCCGTTTTTATCGGAATACCTGTCGATGATCTTCTGATATTCGGCGGAATCGATGATGACCTCTTCCTCTTCGAATACATCGAATTCCTTGTGTTCTTCCATGAACAGCTTCTCATCGGCCTTGACGCCCTTCTGTTTCTTGTAAGGAAGACCCTTGGTCAGTTCCAGAGCTTCTGCAAATGCCTCCATCGGATATTTCTTCAGATCAGTCTGCTTGTTCGGGATGGCTTCACCGGAGCTTCTGGAGATCGAAGCGATGCCAGGCTGCCTGGTATCACTTCTGATGAGCGTGACGCCTGATCCGCCTGAAGAGATCTTCTGACGGAAAGCAATAGCCGGAATGACACTCAGTTTGACTGCTTTGGTTCTAATCATATTATTTTTCCTCGTTTCTATAAAACTATTATACTATAACAGCTGTATCCAGAAGAAAGACCCCTGTCGGGGTCTGATCTGTCATCTGCAATAGTGGATCCTTTTATCATCGAATCTGTCTTCCTGCTTTCTGGTCTGGGCAGGATAACCAAACGGGAAGATCGCAAAAGCCCGCAGCCGTTCAGGAAGATCCAGGATTTTTTCGACCTTTTTCATCCTTTCCTCGTTCGGAGCAATGCCCAGCCATACGCCGCCAAGTCCCTGTGCCGTTGTTTCCAGCCACAGGTTCTCCATAGCTATGGAAAGATCGATCTGGGCATATTCCGGTACTTCACATTCTTTACGGTATGCTGAAACGATGGCAACAGGTGCATCCTTGGCCATGCCGGCATAAGGCGAGACTTCGCTAAGCTTTTCAAGCAGTTTTTTGCTTGTTACAACATAGAATTCCCAGGGCTGCTGATTGCAGGCGGATTGTGCCTGCATGGCTGCTTTCAGAATCGCCAGGATCTTGTCTTCCTCTACCGGGCGATCTTCATATTTTCTGATGCTCACTCTATCGTATATTATCGACATATTAGTCTTCCTTGATGATATAGGCACTTACGATCTTGCCTATGTACAGTGTATGGAAATTGTCGGCATCTTCATTTGCGTAATAACGCTCCCTGATATCCTGAGGTATATTCTCAAGGATCTGATCCTGTGAATAGATGACCTGACATTCAATCGTGATCGGATACTCTCTGATCCCCGGAACATTGTTCTTTTCGGCATCGACCAGCGTCAGATAATCGGCCTTGTTGATGTCTTTGCCTGATTTAGTGCCGCAGATCATATTGATGTTTTCATCAGGTCTGCCATACAGCGGAACAGAGACCGTAAAAGCACCGGTCTTGTCGATCTGGGACTTCGTATAGCGCGATCTTCTTACATAGACACAGAACGTATCCATTCCCCAGATCACACCCAGATGTCCCCAGCCGATGACCATGCTGTTGAACTTGTCGCCGTTGCTGTTAAGAAGAATACCGGGCCTCAGAGACTTGCTGATGAGTTCAGCATAATCAAATACATTGATTTTTTCTTTCATATCGCTACCATCCTTATTATTATTCTAGAAAAAACAGCCGGTATTTGCATATGATATGACCATTGATAAACAAGTATCATTCGATTTTTGAATTCTACTGCATCTTCAGACTGCGGGATTAAAAAAGGCTCTGATCAGAGCCTCTCATGATTATTTTCTTGTTACTTCATCACCGTAGATGGTCTTCCAGTCATTCTTCATGGAGATCGGAATGTAGTTGCTCTTTTCGCAGGCCTCATACATCTTCTGAGCCTTCTCTACATTGCCGTTTTCTCTGACCGTATCATCGCAGCACAGCATGAAAGCCAATGACTTGTAAGGATTGTTGGAGATGGTGTAGTTAGCCATACTGTAGTCACCGGAAGAGTTGCCGAATGACAACACAGGCTGAGAGCCGATCTCCTGTGCTATGACAGTGACCTTGTTCATCTTGAGGTTCTTGATGATGAATTTGCCAGCCAGCACCAGTTCATCGCTGTCGGTGTACAAATAGTCAAGACCGTCGGTATCACCCTGTTCAGGAGCGACCAGCAGTTCATCGGAACCGATGATCTGATTTGCCGGTATATGCATGAATGAAAGACCTTCCATAGCGCCTCTGACGATCAGGCGGTCAGTGCCGGAAACGATATAGGTCTTGAACTGATTCTCCTGCAGGTATTCGATTATTTCGACCATCGGCAGATAGAAGGCATCACCGCGGTTGAGATTGTTGTAGCCAGGAGAAGCTGTCTTGCCGAAAGCCTTGACATAATCATAGAATTCTCTGATGGTCATGCCGGCAAAAGCCGAAGCGACGCCCTGTCCGTGCAGGTTGTCAAGTCCTTCAGGATAAGAACCGGTATCGATGAATTCCTGAACTTTTTCTGCGACCTGCAGTTCGAATTCCGTTGCTTTATGAGTAGGATCGTTCTGTACTCTGTGCATGAACAGCATGTGGTCAAAATAGACCGGATCAGTTTCACAGAACAAGGTACCATCAAGGTCAAATACAGCTACACGGTCTTCGACCGGTATGAAATCCGGACCGTTTTCATCAGTAATGGCCTCCATATAGGCTGTAAGTTCCTTTTTGGCTCTGGCATCATCGTTCCATAATGCCAGCCAGTCTTCTTTAGCCGGTTCAGCTTCAGGCACGGGTTCAGGTGTCTTGTTTCCTCTGGTGGCATTGGCATAAAGGCACGATATTACCGTCATCATGGCGAGCGCGCCGATGGCTATGATACGCCATACACTTTCATTTGAGTTTTTTTCCATATCTTTCTCCTATATCTATTTAATGTCTATTATAACTATTCATGCGGATGGCTGGCGAGGAAATCCGTCAGTCCAGGGACAAACTTGGTCTTTCTACCCAGACCCTTGCGGAAGATGAAGGAAGTCTCGTCATATTCATCATAATCCGGGAAGGCATCCATCATGACCTTCTTTGAGTATTCATCGCAAGGGATGATGTAGTCGATCTTGACGCCTTCTTCTCTGATGCTTATCTCCGCAAACAGCAGATCAACATTCTTCTGACTGTAGACTGCCGGAAGTGCGCCTTCAAGTCTCTTTGCCAGCTTGGCTGCATTTTCTTCATCGATGGCATTGGCCAGTGCAATACCGAATTTAACTCCGCTTGCTTCATATTCCTTGTAGTCGGCAAGCAGTATCTCCTCTTCTGTCATGCCTTTATATGAAAGCTTTTCAGCATACATTTCCTTATAGAATGAAGTAGTATCTTCACCACCCGCGATCTTGCTCAAGACGCTCACTGCTTCTTTGTCGGCCTCCGTAGTCAATGATCCACCAAGGTTGCCGGTATCAGAAAGGATAGCTGCAAGTAAAAGATAAGCCGTATTCTCATCAACTTCCACACCGAAATTAAGGTAAGTGAGCCAGATGTTTGTAGCTACGGCGCCGATCGGTCTTGAATTGACATAGACGACATTGCCCGTCGTTACCGTTCCCAATCCGTGGTGATCGATGATGCCGATAATGTGGGCATCGATCAGATTATCGACAGCCTGATTGTATTCGTTGTGGTCTACCAGCAGAATATCAAGTCCTGAAGCATCATAGAGGATCTCAGGTGCGCTTACACCGGCCTTTTCCAGAATATACTGGCTTTCAAAATCCAGATTGTCAGCGATAGCCGGTATGGCATTATAGCCTAGTGCAGAGAACAGTCTAGCCGTGGCGATCGCACTGACGACGGTGTCCAGATCGGGGCTCTTGTGTCCGATAACATAGAACCTGTCAGATTTCAGATCCAGATGTTCAAGTTCGCTTCTGTTGAGCTTGTAAAGATATTCCCTTTCTTCCCTGTAACTCTCTTCTGCAAGGGAGCTGCCGTTTTTCTGGCCGGCGTTATATGTGATATAGCCTGTACAGGTTAAGACGATAAACGCCAGCAGTCCGTATAAGCAGATTTTTCTGTAATTCATATGCTTTACCTCGTTCTACAATAATATAGTTTACTGCTATTTCTGTTTTTACTCCAGCACAATAAAGAAAAAGGACCGCTCACTGATGAACGGTCTATACATAAAAGAAATAATATCAATGCCATCACGAGATCATTTCGGATTCCTCATTCTTTGATTCGATCAGCCTGATCTCTTCCTCTATGAATTCCACATAGTCAAATGCTTCTTCCTGAAGAAATCTTGCCAGTAGCTGATCCGTTTCATTGCGGCTCATGCCTGAAGATTCCAGTATTCTCGCGATCGTAGTGAGCGCCGGCCTCATTATTGACCTCCTTTCAGCCTTAATATACAGGAAAAAACAAGGGTAAAAATTAACGATATTGCTTCAGAATTTTCTCACGTTTTTCCACAATTGTGGAAAACTCACATCTGAATACTCCTTATCATCAAAAACAAAACAGTGATTTGGATCAGTATTGATCAATCTTTTTGAACGATTGATTATTTATATATCTTGTATATATAGAAGAATTGTTTTCTCCACATCAGTATTTTTTAGCTGATAAAAAACCTGAGACCTTACGGCCCCAGGCTGTCTTTTTTAGTTTTTTCCTTATCTACAAGTCGGATGAAGATCCATACATCTTTCAAACCAGCTAAGGCGATGAGATCGGTATTCATCGGTCAAGCTAATCTTGCGAAACGATCCTTGTCTTAAGCGTTTTGACAGCTTCCATGAGCCCGTTGTCTACTACAAAAGATTCGCTGAATGGATTGACAACGATGCCGTAAAGTTTCTTATCGGCAAGCAATGCCAGATCAACGGCTGAAAGAAATTCTGTTTCCACATGCGAGAAACTGTTTCCGTATTCTCCCATCTCTTTTTCATCAGAGAATACCGGCATGAACAGTTCATCGTTGCTCTTGAGGAAATCAGGAACCATCCTGATCTGATCCGTGCTGGTGATTGTTTTGCCTGTCAGAGATTCAGGATCGTCACCAGAATCTTTCAGAAGCTTCTCGATACCGGCCTGATCATTCTGTGAGAGGATCGCTGTACAAGGAATCACCACTGTACTGTCCCGCAGTAGTTCCATCACTTCAAGAAGCGTCTTCTCGCTTCTGTTTTTGTTGAAATCGCTTATGGCCTGCTTGAGCAGCAGACCACCTTCAAGATCTTTCCGGCTAAGTCTTTTTGTCGGATTGAGATCACAGATCGCCATCCAGGTCTCATCCTGAGTCTTCTTTAAAGCGAATATGACTTCCTCATTCACATGATAGTCGAAATCCTGATCCGGTTCATTGAGGATCCTGCCGACAAAACTGTGTTCATCATGTCCTTCGATCCTGATCCAGCAGATCTCCGGTTCAAGTTCTTCCTTAAACAGATAGACCTGAACATCATCAATATAATATGGATCTCGAAGATCATCCAGAAAAGACATTTCTCTTGTATCCTGGATCCCTTTATCGTCTTCGTAAGTATTCTTGATGTTCTCCAAATGCTGCCTGAACATTTCAGCAAACCGTTCATCATCACTGATGATAAGCGCCTCTTCTTTCGCAAGAACTTCGGCTCTGATTATCGTTCTAAGGTTTTCAGGATGTCGTTCAACAAGGCTGATCGCTTCTTCTTTTTTCTGTACAAGGCCCAGCACATCAAAAGTAAAACCTCTTTCATGATCGATATAGCCATAGGCCAGTATGCCATCAGCCTGGTCATATGCCTGGTAATCATCTTTGTGGCCTGAAATAAAGCTCTTATCAAAGACGACAAAACGATGATAGAAAAATCTGAAACCCGCATTGCTATAGTTCATTCTACAGTCCTCTTCTGCCATGATCAGCAGTTCTTTATTATCTTAATTATACAAAAACAGGATCATGGAGATCCTTGGAAGAACAAACTGTTTCCTTCTATTTCCGGCACAAGAAGCAGCCGATCCCTTCAACAGCGGAAACTTCAGCTTTTTCGTACATCTTTTCCAGACGTCCCTTGAGACTTTCCAGAGTTTCAAAAGGCGGTGTAAAGAAGCCTCTAGGCTGATAGAGATTTCTGATAAACCAGTCCGTACGGGCGCACTGTCCCTGGATGTAGAAGCAGCCGCAGAAAGTTCCGCCCTTTTTCAATACCCGATATGTCTCTTCATAAGCAGCTTCCTTATCAGGGAAGGCATGAAAACCGTTCATTGAAAGGACGATCTCAAAGCTTTCATCTTCAAAGGGCAGATCTTTGACATCACCCTGTCTGAAAGTGATGTTTTCGATCTTCATTCTTTCAGCCTTTTCTCTGGCTGCTTTCAGCATATCCGCAGAATAGTCAAGACAGCAGATCTGCGCATCTTTAAGTTACTTATATACCGGCATCGTCAGAACACCGGTACCGACCGGCACTTCCAGCAGGCTGCCGCTGAAATCTTCAGGTATGCCTTTTAGAGCCTCTTCAACATAACGGTAATTCTTTTCACCATCCATATTCCAGACGATCCGGCAGATAGCCTTTCCTGAAAGTGTCGAATAAGTCATCATGCCATCATAGAATCCGGAATAGCTGCCTGTCAGTCTATAGGCGCTTTGGATAAGCTGTTTTCTTGTCATTTTTCTTTATCTCCTGGTCATTCTTTATTCTGCCTGTATGAATCCATATGGTTAGTATTAACTAACTGTTATGATACTCCTGTCCTTTGCGCTTTTCCATATGCCGCTTTAAATGTCTGCGTATACAGATCAGTTAAAAGCCCCTTTTCAGGGGCTGTTGTTCAGTATGCTTCTACAGGTCTTGTCAGATCTTATGGTTTCTGTCCAAGAAATCACTCTTGATGTTCTGGCCCTTGTTTGCTATTGATTTGGCAGCTTTGCTTTTAAGTGATTTGCTGGTCAAAGAATCCTCTTTCATAGCATCATTCGTAAGTGAAATACTGATCAGCGAATCGTTCACCAGTGAGCTGTTCGTCAATGAATCAACGATCTGCGAATTATTCGTCAGGGAACTGCTGATCAATGAATCATTCGTTAACGAAGCATTGCCTCTTGAGCTGCTTACTAATGATGCCGGAGCTTTGGCAGAGTTGATACCGCCTGTAACATTCTCGTTTTCATCATCAGTTAAGATTTTTCTATCTGTCATAACATCTGCGTATATGTGATTCGGCTGAAAAACCTGATAAATAGCCAAAAGAAAACTGCCATCTCATATCATGGCAGTTTAGTTGTTTTTGGGTATTCTTTTAAATATAGGTATATTTTTCTTAGCACTTTCGTGCATCTATGTTTTTATTCAGTTGTATATTATATATTACGCTTGCCGCCTGTGAAGGCAACAAGCCATATTTAGATTGTTGGTCTGTCCTCCATAGGATTCTCCTTTTAATCAGCTGTTTTACCACTCATTGGCCGCTGATTACAAGTCAATGAGGGATTAATGAATTTCGAGCAGAATCTCCTTCATAATTAATTCCTCCTAAATCCTATTATCTAGTCCCCACTAGATCATTGAATTATCTCTCTTCTCTTTACACCTTCATTTAAGCATAGCTTTACGGTAAAAAACAGTCTTTTTCTTCAAAAAAATTTATGAGATAATAATCTTGTTGGGGGCAATTCGGAAGGATTGTTTTTTTATTCGAAGATATTCACTTCGTCGCCTGTGTTGATAAAGCGCACATGAAAGGCACCGGCGTTGTCATCAAGATCGTTGAAAGCGATACTTACGCCATACTGTTTGGATACATCCAGGGCCTTGTCGCCGAAACCTTTGACATAGTGGATACGGGGCTGCTCTTCTTCGATCAGTGTACCCTTCTTATCCTTGACCCAATTCTCATCCTGAGCCAGGTAGGCTTCAGCTGCAATCTTCTTTATTGTGATTCCGGGGTCAGCTTCCTTGACTTTCCTCTTGCTCCCTTCACCGGTGATGTACTGGTCTTTCCATATGCCATCCTTAAAGAAAGCGGCATAGGACTCCCTGATCTTACCGTTCTTCATGATCACATGCCAGTAATGATCGTTCTTTCCTCCAAGATAATGATCGACATCATCGCGATAGGCATGAACGATCTCAAAACCCTGATACTGCTGTACTAGTTTCATGAATTCTTCTTCAAACATGGCATATTCCTCCTTATTCGTTCTCTTTGAATTTTTCCGCAACGCTTGGTGCATTCTTTGTCAGTTTTCTGATGCTCAGATCCTGAGCCTTGTCGTTGGCCAGACGCAGCTGGTTGCTTGAAGAAGTCAGGGCATCCTTGATCTTCTGCAGATGAGAGATGGATTTGTCTATCTCATCGATCGCATCCTGGAACTTCTTTGCAGCACTCGTGTAATTCCTGCCGAAGGCATCTTTGAAGGCGTTCATGTTGCTTTCGAAATTCTTAAAATCAAGATCCTGATTCTGGGCAACGATGAGTTGCTTCTTGTAGGCCAGGGAATTGAGGCTGGCATTTCTTAGAAGTGTGATGATCGTAATGAAGTTCTGCGGTCTGATCACATACATCTTTTCATACTTGTGAGACATGTCGACGATCCCTTCATTATAGGTATCATTGTCCATTTCCAGCAGCGATACCAGTACGGCATATTCGCAGCCCTTCTCCTTTCTGTCCTTGTCGAGTTTGGCCAGAAAGTCTTCGTTCTTGTGCTTTGTCGCCGTCTCATCAGCTTCGTTCTTCATTTCAAACATGATCGAAACGATCTCTGTTTCATCATCATCATAATCTCTGAAAATGAAATCCCCTTTGCTTCCCTTGGAAGCATCGTTGTCCTTTTCAAAGTAGGCGTTTCTGAACAAAGGCCTCACCCTGTTGAATTCATAAAGGCAGTGCTGCTCAAGATCTTCGCCGATCATCTTGGTCGACTGCCTGGCCTTGAAATCCTTGTAGTAGGAGATCAGTTCATCTTTGTCGGCCAGCTGTTTTCTGTAGCTTTCCCTGTCGGCATCGGATACAGCCTTCAGTTCACTTATCTCCCTGTCTTTTTCTGAAAGGGCTTCGTTAACCTTCAGTTTCGTCTCTATTTCCTTATTGGCCAGATCGCCGTTAAGCCTGGTGATCATGTTGTCTTTTTCGCTCAGCTGCCTTTTCATCTCTTCAAGAGCCTCTTTGCTTTCAAGGGCCTTGCGGGTATCGATGCTGTCAAGCTCGTTTTTAAGGGCTTCGATCTGCCTGTCTTTCTCGCTGAGCTGTTTCTGGCTGGTACTTGCAGCCTCTGCCCTGGCAAGCTTCAGCTGCGCATCCATGTTTTCTTTGAACTGTCTCTCTCTTAAAGCGATCTCCTCGTTGAACTGGTGATCTCTGATCTGTTTGACTATCGATTCATAGCTTGATTCGTCGATCGTAAACTCTTTGCCGCAGTTGGGACATATGATCTGATTCATGTTCTACCTCCGGATACGAATAATTACAGGAACATCGAGCAGGCTATCAGTATCTGTCCGATATAGTAAAGACTCAGGTTGGTTATGCGCAGCGAAAACTTTGATACGCCTGAGAAGGTATTGAAGATGAGTACGACATCAGATGCCGTGAAAAGAATGGCACCGATGGCGTAGACGATCGATCTGGGACTAGGTGCATAGATCGCAATGCCGATGGCGATCGAGCACATGACGAATACGGCGCCAAGATAGAAGATGCCGAAGATCTTGAAAGCCTTTTTGACTTCCATCGTTTTGAAGATGTAGATCAATAGTAAAGCGGCACAGATCGCTCCGATGACAGCAAACGCAGCCAGGTGCTGAGCCTGCGGGATCAAAGCGATCAAATACATGATGTGACCGACCAGGAAAGCCAGTATTCCCATAAGGAAGATCTTCTGTCCGTTTTTCGGGAAGACAAAACGAAGATTAAGCAGGACATCGCCGATCAGACCGAAGACAAGACCGATCAGGATCTGCTTGTTGAAGGCGTTGTTGACGCTGAGAAAGGCGTTATAGCCTACCAGCACAAACATCAAGGATGCTGCCCCTTTAAGAACATCCGCCGCAAGATACTTTTCCGCATGTTCGGCAACTATAAACAGGCCCTGCAGAAGAAAACCCAGAATTATAAACACGATTACAAATGTTTTCATGACTTGTTACCTCTTAAGTAAATTATACTTTAACAGTCTGGATATTTGACTGATCAGTATATGCACAAGTTTCTCAGGGCTGTTATTAAAAGGAAAGCATCAACCTTTAAACGCTGCCCTTCTTTTGGTTTTATAATTATTCTTGTAGATTAAAACGGAGGTATCGATATGGGTCCAGATATGGTGGCTTATAAAAAGGCTCTTGAAGAAAAACACGGCAGACTCTCAGGCTGTTCATCATACTCTTCAAGCAGCGGCATGATGATAAATTC
>CADCPE010000090.1 GCA_902803275.1 uncultured Erysipelotrichaceae bacterium | reverse complement strand
TTAGGCAGCCACATCGGCATGCCGGAACCGACCAGGACATGAGACATGAACAGCTCCTGTTCCTTGCCTATTTTGCGGTGGTCTCTCTGTTTTGCTTCTTCCAGTTCCTGAAGATAGGCATTGAGATCTTCTTCATTGTAGAAAGCCACACCGTAGATCCTTTGCAGCATCTTGTTCTTGGCGTCGTTTTTCCAGTAGGCACCGGAGTATTTTATCAGTTTGAAGAATTTGATCTCCTTGACAGATTCGACATGCGGACCACGGCAAAGATCCGTGAAATCTCCCTGGCTGTAACATGAGATAACAGTTGAATCATCCATATTATTGATAAGATCGATCTTGTATTCATCATTTCTGAACATCTCAAGAGCTTCTTGTCTTGTAAGCTCTTTTCTGATGATCCTTTTTCCGTCCTTGGCGATCTTCTTCATCTCTTTTTCAAGTCTAGGCAGATCCTCATCCTTTATGACGTCATCGCCTAGATCGATATCGTAATAGAAACCTTCTTCAATTACCGGACCGACCCAGAATTTGGCATGCGGATAAAGATGCTGGACAGCCTGAGCAAGCAAGTGTGCACATGAATGATTGAGAACATTCAATTTTTCATCTTCTTTAATATTGATCATAAATACCCCTTTCAAAACAAAAAAGGTGGATACAAGGGCGCTTATGCGCGGTACCACCTTAATTTATAACTTATTCTCTTAACGCGAGCAACGTCTGGCCATTACAGCAGAAACTCATAAGTAGTAATCCCGCCAGGGTCTGATCATTTTCACCGGCCATGACCTCTCTATAAGACTTTAGTGACAGGATCTTGTCTTAATCAATGTATCTAAAAGATATTATAGATATATAAAATGGTTTTTTCAAATAAAAAAGAAGCGTGAGCTTCTTATTTCTTTGCAGGTGCCTTTTTAGCTGGAGCTTTTTTAGCAGGTGCAGCCTTCTTGGCAGGAGCAGCTTTCTTAGCTGGAGCAGCCTTTTTTGCAGGTGCAGCTTTCTTAGCTGGAGCAGCCTTCTTGGCCACAGCCTTCTTGACTTCCTTCTTGACTGTAGCAACCTTCTTAGCTACGGCCTTCTTGGCAACAGCCTTCTTGACTTCCTTCTTAGCAGTAGCAACCTTCTTCTCAACTGCCTTCTTGACTGTAGCAACCTTCTTAGCTACGGCCTTCTTTGCAGGAGCAGCTTTCTTAGCAGGTGCAGCTTTCTTAGCTGGTGCTTTTTTAGCTACTACTTTCTTTTCTTCTTTTTTTGCAGCCATTATAATTTATCCTTCCTTTAAATTACATACGAGAATAAATCTCATACAAAAATATTATAAGAATTAATTTTTCTAAATACAACATTTATTAATTCACAAATTGTTGTATGAAGTTAACGACGACATCAAAATATTTCTGATCGATGATCGCCTGAGTGTGTTCGGCATTAGGCACCGGATAGTATTTCTTATAGCCTTTGTTGTGATTGTAAAGTTTCTTTGACATCTCAAATGGAACAAAGGTATCCTCTTCACCATGGATGATCAGAAGCGGAATCTCATTGCTGTCAAGTGCCTTCTTCGGTGACATGTCGTCAAATGTCATACCGAGTTTTTTCTTAAGTTCTTTTTCCAGCAGTATGAGTACCGGCTTGCTGAAACTGATCTTATATTCGGTTTTAACGAAGTGATCAAATTCTTCCTCTGCCGAAGAGAATCCGCAGTCTTCGATGATGCACTTTACATTAGGTGGCAGATCGTTTGCCGTCGCCATCATGACTGTAGATGCGCCCATCGATACGCCATAGAGCACGATCTGTACATTCGGATCCTTGCTGATAAGATAGTTGATCCAAAGCAACAGATCCAGTGATTCCTTCTGACCGTAGGTGTAGTATTCACCTTCCGAATCTCCGCTTGCTCGCTGGTCGATGATGAGCGTGTTGAATCCCCTTTTATCGAATTCATATGCACGCGGATAGCTGAAGGCCTTTGATGACCAGATGCCATGAACCATGATGATGTATTTGTTGGTATTGTGGTTATGAACGTTATAGGCATTAAGCTTCAGGCCGTCAAAAGAAGTGATCCTGACCTGCATGACATTGGAGGATGAAAGCCAGTCAAGATATTTCTGCTCGACGACCTCTTCCTTGCTGTGTTTCAGAAAAGCGTTACTGAAAAGCTGAGAAGATATCTTCCTGTAAGCAAGATAGGATAAGCCACCGGTAATGCCCGCTGCTGCAGCTAGTTTCTTATGTTTCATTATTCGAAGTCCTTCTTTTTTTCTAAAAGCGTATTGTATGAATTCCTGTTGTTGGAAAGCTTGCTTTTTTCTTCTTCTACTTTAGCGGCAGGAGCCTTGGAAATGAAGCTTTCATTGCTGAGCATTTTCTCTCCTCTTTCGATTTCCGCTTCAAGTCTTTGAAGTTCCTTGTTGATCTTTTCAAGTTCAGCCTGCTTATCAACGATCTGATCCATAATGAATGAGATCTTTCCAAAACCTGTAGGACGAACGATCGTTTCCTCATCAGTTGATTCGATACAATTAAGCTTGGTCATGCGGTAAAGAATATTCTTCAGTGAATCATCGAGTTTTAAACCGTCAACCATGATATCAAGTTCCTTGGAAGGCTTGATGCTGTTTTCAGATCTGATCTCTCTAGTCAGTCTGATGATCTCGATTATACTGTCGATATTTTTTGCTTTACCTGTATCTATTTTATCATTTATCTCAGGCCATGACTCGCTCATGATCGAACGATCCCTGTCATGGATGTTCTGATATATCTCTTCAGTTACAAAAGGAATAAACGGATGAAGCAGTTTAAGTATTGCTTCCAGAACATAGATAAGAGTATCGAGTGTCTGATGCTTAAGTTTCATATCATCTCCGTTTAATGCGGATTTGGTGAATTCGATATACATTGAACAGAAATCTTCCCAGACAAAGGAAATGATCTCATTGCCGGCGATCGCAAGTTCATACTTGTCGAGGTTGCTTGTAACAGATCTGATCGTTTCATTAAGCCTGTTGATGATCCAGCAGTCGATCTCGTTTGAAAGTTCTGGTATTTTGTATGAATATGTTTCATCGCGGTTCATCAGGACATATCTTGATGCATTCCATAGTTTGTTGATGAAATTCCATCCGGCTTCCATTTTTTCCGTAGAGTAGTTCATATCAAGACCCGGTGTCGAGTTGGTGGATAAGAACAGTCTTAAGGCATCTGCTCCGTATCTGTCGATCAGATCGATCGGATCGATACCATTGCCTAATGATTTGGACATCTTTCTGCCCTTTTCATCCCTGATCAAACCGTGGATAAGACAGTCTTTAAACGGTACATCATCGCAGAAATGACGAGCTGAGAAAGCCATTCTGGCTACCCAGAAGAAAATGATGTCATATCCTGTTACCATGCAGGATGTCGGGAAATAGCGTTTGAAATCCTCTGTCTCTTCAGGCCAGCCTAAAGTCGTAAAAGGCCATAAGGCGCTGGAGAACCAGGTATCGAGGACATCTTCATCCTGATGATAGTTTTCAATATCTTTCGGCGGTTCAACATCACAATAGATCTCGCCTGTTTCGTTGTGATACCAGACAGGGATCCTGTGTCCCCACCAGAGCTGGCGGGAAATACACCAGTCTTCGATATTCTCAAGCCACTGCGTAAAGGTCTTTTCAAAACGCTTAGGATAGAAATTGATCTTGCTTTCTTCCTTCTCCTGTGCTTTGAGTACATCTTCAGCCAGCGGTTTCATCTTGACGAACCACTGATTTGAAAGATACGGTTCAACCATGACGCCGGTCCTTTCAGAATGACCTACGGAGTGAACGATCTTTTCCATCTTGTCTAGGCAGCCTTCCGCTCTGTATTTTTCAAGCAGTTTTTCACGGCATTCAAACCTGTCAAGTCCTTTGAATTCACCGCAAAGCTCATTCATCGTGCCGTCTTCATTCATACAGATAGGCATTTCAAGATTGTGTCTCAGAGCGATCTGATAGTCATTAGGATCATGTGCCGGCGTGCATTTCATGATGCCGGTACCGAAACCTATTTCAATATATTCATCACCGATGATAGGCAATACTTCACCGTTGGCTGGATTTATCGCCTTCTTTCCGATCAGATGCTTGACTTTATCATCGTTCGGATTGACAACGATGCATACATCGCCGAACATTGTTTCCGGTCTGGTGGTAGCGACAGTGAATGTTTCATCACTATCAACCATCTGATATCTGATGTAATACATATATGCTTCGACGTCTTTGTGTATTACTTCGATATTGCTCAATGCTGTCTTTGCTTCCGGATCCCAGTTGATGACACGTTTGCCTCTATAGATCAGGCCTTCGTTGTAATAGGTTACAAAGACCTTGGCTACTGCTTTTGAAAGTCCCTCATCCAGAGTGAATCTTTCCTTGCGGTAATCCGTTGAATTGCCAAGCTTTGCCCATTGCGAACGGATAAAGTCAGAATATTCCTTTTTCCATTCCCAGGCTTTCTCCAGGAATTTCTCTCTTCCAAGATCATATCTTGATACACCTTGGGATTTCAGTCTTTCATCGACTTTGGCCTGGGTCGCGATTCCGGCATGGTCCATGCCCGGAACCCAGAGAACATCAAAACCTTTCAGACGGTTATAGCGTGAAAGAAGATCCTGGATCGTGTTATCCATCGCATGCCCTAAATGCAGCTTACCAGTGACATTTGGTGGCGGTATGACGATGCAGTAAGGCTTTTTTGAAATGTCACCACATTCAAAATAGTGGTGATCAAGCCAATACTGATATTTTCCTTCTTCTACTTTTTTGGGATCGTATTTGTTTTCCAGCATTTTTATATCCTCCTTATGAAACAAAAAAAGGTGGCCCAAGGGCGCAGAAGCGCGTTACCACCTTAACTTATAACTCTGACTCTTAACGCGAGCACACGTACCTAAGTAGACTCCAAGACAACGTTTTCATCTTTTCCAGTATAAGTTCCACCAACCCTTATATCTCTATTTTTCCAAAAAGATTACTTTCTTCTTTTCTTCGTCCTTTAAATTATAATAAATCTTATTTGACTGATTCAAGTATCAGCTGCTTAAGCTGTTCGATATTTTTCTTTTTGAGAGCTGATACATAGATCACGTTAGTGAGATCTTTGAATAATCTGTGCTTGTTGTTCATGAGCTGATTATTGGAAAGCTTATCTATTTTGTTGGCAACGATAACATGATCGAGTCCTTTGTCTTCGATGAATTCCTTCATATCAAGATCGTCTTTAGTAAAGCCGATCTTGCCGTCAACGATCATGATGACAAGCCTTATCCTGTCGCCGCGGGAGAAATAATCTTCCATCATTCTGCCAAAGGCGATCGTTTCTTCCATTGACCTTCTGGCGTAACCGTAGCCCGGTACATCGACTGCTGTATAGATACCGTCAACATCAAAGAAATTGACAAGTTTAGTCTTTCCCGGAGTCTTGCCTACATATGCCAGTTTCTGATTGTATAAAGCATTGATCAGTGAGGACTTTCCGACATTGCTTCGACCGACAAAAACGACCTCATTGCAAGTATCGGGGAAGTCGTTTCTGCTTGTAGCTGAACAGATGAATCTAATCACTTAATAAAGCCTCATTTATGACCTGATCGACCTTCTCGACCGGAATATATCTGACTTCATCCTTGACGGTATCAGGAATATCATCCAGATCCTTGATATTGCCTTTAGGAATGATGATCGTCTTGATCCCGCTGCGATGGGCTGCAAGAGACTTTTCCTTAAGCCCGCCGATAGGCAGAACATTCCCTCTTAAAGTGACCTCACCGGTCATGGCCAGATCCTTCTTGACTGCCCTGCCGGTCAGCGCTGAAACAATAGCAGTAGTGATAGTAACACCGGCTGAAGGTCCGTCTTTTGGAACTGCACCTTCAGGAACATGGATGTGGATATCATGCTTCTCGAAGAATTCGATCGGAATGTTGTATTTCTTGGCATTGGCCTTGATGAAGTCCAAAGCGATCTTGGTCGATTCGACCATGACTTCGCCAAGCTTTCCGGTCACCACGAGATTTCCCTTGCCTTCAAAGTAGTTAACTTCGACCGGCAGGATATCACCGCCGAATGATGTATAGGCAAGTCCGGTAACGACGCCAACCTGATTCTTCTTTTCCTTGGTTCCATAATCATAGATCTCATGGCCAAGCCATTCGTTTATCAGTTTCTTGCTTATCTTTACTGATTTCTTGTTTTCCTTCAATATGGCAAGAACAGTCTTGCGGCATAATGTTCCGATGATCCTTTCCAGCTGTCTTACACCAGCTTCTCTGGTGTAGTGTCTGATGATATACAGGATCATATTTTCATCTAGAGACATCTGTTTTTCATGCAGACCGTTTATCTGCATCTGCTTGTTTATAAGATGATTTACAGCGATCTTGACTTTCTCATATTCGGTATAGCTGGACAATTCAATGATCTCAAGTCTGTCCAAAAGCGCAGCCGGAATATTGTCGCGATAGTTTGCCGTACAGATAAACAGCACATCGGAAAGA